>DALYNO010000214.1:0-7064 GCA_031975295.1 Anaerocolumna sp.
GTTAACCGTGGGGTTGTTGGTTCGAGCCCAACTCGGGGAGCTTTTCTTTTATAAAGTGAGTTTAGTGGCTGTTTGTAACAGGCACTTTTTTTTATACTAGAAACAATTCGGATAATGAAAGTATGTTAAAATAAATAGAAATAGTATAAATATTGAAAGGAATATTTAAATGGCGGGTAAGATTTTAATCGTTGAAGACAATAATGAAATTAATGATTTAATTTGTGTAGCTTTGACTAAAGCTGGTTATGTATGTACACAAGCTTATTCAGGTACGGAGGCATTACTTTATATAGAGCAAAAAGAGTATGCGTTAATTATATTGGACTTAATGTTACCAGGTATGAACGGTGATGTATTAATCAAGAAAATAAAACCTCAAAACAATACACCTGTAATTATTGTATCGGCCAAGGATGAGCTGGATAGTAAGATTGATTTACTTACCTTGGGGGCAGATGACTATATTACAAAACCATTTGAGATTAAAGAATTAGAAGCCCGAGTAACTGTACAGATAAGAAGAAATAATAAAGAACTAACAGAAAAAAGCTTAAAATATAAAGAACTGGAAATAAATAAAAATACTTATGAGGTCACTATAAAAAATCAAGACATTAGTGTTACGAAACAGGAATTTAAAATACTAGAACTTTTGCTAAAGTATCCTAACAAAGTGTTTTCTAAACAGGATATTTACGATTATGCATGGGATGATTATTATATAGGAGAAGACAAAACAATTAATGTTCATATTAGTAACATTAGACAGAAGCTAAAACATGTAACTGATGAAGAATATATAGAAACAGTATGGGGCGTAGGGTTTAAATTAACCAAGTAGTTCTTTAACTTTTATGAGATATTTTTGGCTAAGTAGGCAAATGGGATACCAGTCAGTGGCAGCTTAAGATAACAGCATTATATGCCAATTGTGCAAAGGAGTCTATCATGGAGTTTTTATTAACAACAAATTGCTTAACAAAGCAATATAAGAATCAAATAGCTGTTGATAATGTGAGTCTACATCTTAAACGTGGCGAAATATATGGAATTATCGGAAGAAATGGTGCAGGGAAAACAACTTTTCTTAAAATGATAAGTGGGTTATCTCATCCAACAAGTGGGGAAATCTCTTTATTTGGATATAAAGGGAGGAATATGTCAAAGGCTCTACCACGTATAGGAGTATTAATTGATGAACCAGGTTTTTATTCAGATATATCTGCATATGAAAATCTAAAATTAAAATGTATTTGCTTAGGTATTAGAAAATCAGGTTATATTGAGGGAATCCTAGATACTGTTGGATTACCTGATGTAGGAAAGAAAAAGGTTAAGAATTTCTCTTTTGGCATGAAACAAAGACTTGGAATTGGTATGGCGCTAGTGGGAGAACCGGATTTACTTATCCTAGATGAACCTATTAAAGGGCTTGATCCAGAGGGAATTGCTCATACTCGAGATATGTTGCTAAAGCTGAATAAGGATAAAAATATAACGATAATCATATCTAGCCATATTTTAGAGGAACTATCTAAAATAGCTACTGTCTATGGAATAATCCATAAAGGAAGATTAATGCAAGAGTTAACAAGAGATGAATTAATGAAAATATGCAGTGAATGGATTGAAATTAAATTGGATTATCCAAATTTGGCACTAACAGTTCTTGATCAGATGGGATTTACTAAATATAAAGTAATCGATAATCAGACAATTCACATTTATGAAAGGCTGAATGAAAGTGGTGATATAATCATGGCACTTACTAAAGAAAATGTTAGAATTAATACCATTACAATCACTAACCAGACTGTTGAGGAATATTTCTTAAAACTTACAGAAGCAGAATATTAGTGAAAGTTAGATTTCTACATTACATTTATTAAGTTATACATTATATAAAGCCACTAATATCTTTAAAAAAATGATACTTTAGATAACATATGAACTTTTAGAGGTGTTCTTTATGATAACTGAATTTATACTGGCAATCATTGCAATACTTAGTATTCTAATAGCACTAGGTTACAGACGGCAGTTAGTGACTATATCACGACAGCTAAAATTTTATAATAAACATAATAGTAATCTAATGATTTCGAAAGAATTTGGTGATAAGAAAACAATGGAACTAGTTGATTGTATTAATGAAATGTTAGATCAGGTTCGATGTATGAAAAGAGACTACCAGATAATGGATGAAAATCTAAAGGGTACAATAACGAACCTATCCCATGATATAAGAACACCGTTGACTTCTCTGGATGGATATTTTCAGCTATTAACGGACAGTAAAGAGGAAGAAGAGCGAACAAAGTATATAAAGATTATTAAAGAGCGTATAAATAGTTTAAAAGATATGTTAGAAGAATTGTTTACCTATACTAAATTGCAGAGTAATGATTATAGCTTAGAACTTAAGAAATACAATCTTAATAAGATTTTGTATGAAACTATCTTTAGTTTTTATGATGATTTTAAGACTTTGGAAATTGAACCTGAAATTGAAATTGGTAATGATAGTATATACATCCTATGTAATGATGTAGCTTTAAAACGTATCATACAAAATATTATTAAGAATACTCTTGTTCATGGAAAAGACAATATAAGTGTGAAAATGGAACAAATGGGGAGTACAGTTAGAATTTCATTTTCTAACAACTTTGAAGTTGGAGAAGATATGGATATTGAACAGGTTTTTGAACGTTTTTACAAAGCAGATACAGCAAGAAATCATACATCAACAGGTTTAGGGCTTTCTATTGCCAGAGAGCTTGCGTTAAAAATGGGGGGGACCATCGATGCACAAAAGAATATTAATACATTTCTAATCCAATTATCATTTCCTATTGTAGAATAAATGCATAAATAGTGTTAAGATAATAAAGTCATTATTTGTAAATTATATATTATCAAAAGTATAATCAATTTAAGAGACAAATAATATTTCAAAAAATGGAGGGGTTATGGTCGAAGTTTATGAAGTAAAAAATAAAAAGTGGGGAATTGGTTCAATAGCATTATTTCTTTCTTTATTTGCTACCAGTTTTTCTTATACTTATTTAAGTGAATATAGTATTGGTGAAGAAATATTACATCAATTACATGTAAATATACCTACAGCTCTCATTTCTACTGTACTATATTTTATAGCCATCTATATTGGTATGAAATTTAAAGAAGATTATGGAGCTAAATCTGGAAAAATGATTTCCTCTATTTTTTTAATTATTATTTTACTACAAATATTTATCTCTACGAAATTATAATTATTATTCCAGGAGGTGGGGAATTGATGAAAAATAGAGTAATAGGAACATGTTCTATTCTGTTATTATTATTGATTGCAGTATTTGTCTATTCAAAGAATATGCCAATCATTACGATGAGCAGAAGTGTTATAGACGGAGAACCAGTTGCCAATGGAAATGGACTTCCTATCAATAGAGCCAAAGACGTAACAGTTAGCTATAGTTCCAAAATAAAAGATGGAAATTTGACAATCAGATTAACGGATGAAGATTGGAATACCATAAAAGAGTTTAAGTCTGGAGAAACAGGTAAGGAAGTAGTTCATCTTGAAAAGGGTAACTATTATGTTAGGGTAGAGAGCGAATTTTTTAAGGGAAATTATAGTGTTAAAGTCTATGATTAATAAACCTCCATTCAAAAAATAACAAAAAGCTAAGTTTATTCATTTAGACCGATAATATTAATGAAAATAATGCTTGCATTTTACGCCTATTATTGTTATAATAAAGTTCGTTCGCTGAACATAAAATAGCGAAGTTATTTGCAGTCGTGGCGGAATTGGCATACGCGCTAGACTAAGGATCTAGTGAGCATTGCGCTCGTACGGGTTCAAGTCCCGTCGACTGCAGTAATGGAAAAAGGAATCAAACTTTCGGGTATGGTTCCTTTTTTGGTGTGCGCCTGGCGGCGCACGTTTCTAAAGGGTGAAAGTCCCAAATCCGCCCTAGTAGTGGGAAGGATACAGCCAAGACCAAGGGTGTCCATCGTGAGGTGGAATCTGAAGGAAGGTGGAGGCAAATCTCTGGTCTGACGAACAGAAATCACATCAGGCTATAGTTAAGGATAAGATTGCATCACAAATTGAAGTCCAATAACTACTCGGAATTAACTATAGTAAATGTGGCAGATATATGGAGAGAAAGAAATGTGTGGTACCCAGGGAGGTCTCGTCAGCGATTGGAAACAGAGTATGAAAATCGTGAGTAACAACGAATGGCGAGAAGTCAGCAGAAGCCATAGTAAACCGATGGTTGCAAACATCGGCGAAGGGCTGAACTTTAGGAGATACAAGCAATGAATGTAACTGAAAGTAGATTTAAGAACAGACAACTTCATATCGAGGACTATCAGCAAATGGTATCTGCGGAACAGAAAGAGTATGCAGAAGTGTTCGACTACGGGAAGATTACTGAAAAGAGCAGTATCATCAGAGACTATTGGACGAACAATCTCTTGGACTTAATTTTGCGCAAAGATAACCTTAATAAGGCTTATAGAAAAGTGAAATCAAACAAGGGCAAAGGTGGAATTGATGGTATGCAGGTAGATGAACTTCTACCCTTCCTAAGAGAAAATCAAGATACCCTAATCCAAGAGATAAGGAATGGTAAATATAAGCCAAACCCAGTTCGAAGGGTAGAAATACCCAAAGAAACAAAAGGTGAGTTTAGAAAGCTAGGAGTTCCAACTGTAGTTGACAGGGTTATTCAACAGGCAATTACACAGGAACTTACACCAATCTATGAGGAGCAATTCTCAGAAAACAGTTTTGGTTTTCGACCCAAAAGAGGGGCACATAATGCCCTAAAACAATGCCAAAAGAACGTAAATGATGGATATGTATATGTGGTGGATATGGACTTAGAAAAGTTCTTTGACACTGTATGCCAGAGTAAGCTGATTGAGGTGTTGGGAAGAACCATTAAAGACGGCAGATTGATTTCTCTAATACACAAATATCTCAATGCGGGTGTCATCGCAAGAGGGATGTTTGAAAAATCAGAAGTAGGAATGCCACAAGGTGGACCACTTAGTCCACTGCTCAGCAATGTAATGCTCAATGAGTTGGATAAGGAACTTGAGAGTAGAGGACATAGATTTGTCCGATATGCAGATGATTGTATGATTTTTTTGCAAGAGTAAGAAAAGTGCAGAGAGAACCTTAGAAAACATACTTCCATTTATTGAGGGAAAACTTTTTCTAAAAGTAAATACGAAGAAAACCAAAGTAGCTCAAATCAGTAAAGTCAAGTATCTCGGATATAGTTTCTATAGATACAAAGGCAAATGCAGATTTAGAGTCCATCCAAAATCAGTTTCTAAGATGAAAGATAAAATCAGAGAGTTAACGGATAGAAACAATGGAATGAGCAATGTGATAAGAGAAGAAAGGTATCAACAGTATGTGCGAGGATGGGTAGAATATTTCCGACTTGCAGATATGAAATCCCTTCTCAAAACGACAGATGAATGGGCAAGACGAAGAATAAGAGCAGTCTACTGGAAACAATGGAAGAAAATCAAAACGAGATACCGAATGCTAAAAGCAGTGGGTATGGAACATTGGAAAGCATTAGAACTGGCGTGGAGTAGAAAGGGCTATTGGCGTATGGCACAAGTGCTTAACCAAGTCTTTTCAAATAAAATAATAGCCAAGCTGGGATATACATCCCTACTCGACTATTATCTGATAGTTTATGAAAACTAAGGAACCGCCGTGTACCGAACGGTACGCACGGTGGTGTGAGAGGTCGGCTAATCAATTAATGATTAGCCTCCTACTCGATTAGGCGATAGTCGGCAAAAGATGTGTGATTACTGGAAGTGTAGCTGATTGGCATCTTAAGGTGAAAGGATTTTAAATGTGCAGGTATGTGCAACTATGGTATAGTGAATTAAAGTTTATAAGAAGGTTCTGGCACTTCCGGGGCGCGTTTCGTCACTCATGCTAATTTGACGCTTAATCCAGGTGTTAAGGATTCGAACATCTGAAGACATATTCCCAAGCCCTAGTTTGACAGACAAGAGAGCTTTTGAGTTAGAATGTTTTAATATACTAAAAACTGTTTAGATAATAATATGTATCTAATGGATACTTAAGATTAAATTATAATTTGGAATAGATTATGATGAGTTTTGCCTTTTTCTAAGAATAGTATTTGAGGGATGGTAAAATTATCTATTTTGATATAAAATTATATATAGAGATTAAGGTTAAAAATTATTGATGTGAATCAACAATAAATTTGAATTTGTGGAGATGAGAATATGTTAAAGGAATGTTTGTGGATTCCTATGCTTGAAACCGAGAGACTTGCACTTAGAAAATTAATGTCTGAAGATGCAGGTGATTTGCGCGAATGGCTTGGTTTAGATGTTGTATATAAATATTGGGGCCGACCAGCTGGCAAAGGTGAGAAAAATCCAGAGCTTTTGTTTATTGACCCAAGACCAAATGTAAAAAGGAAACCCGCGAATGATTTTATTTGGGGAATTGAACATAAGCAAGATAATAAAATAATCGGAATTATTGAAGTTTTTGATGTGGAAAATGACAGAATAGGAATGGTTGGGTATAGAATAAATCCTACTTATTGGGGTAAAGGAATCTGTAGCGAGGCACTTAATCGAGTTATAGATTTTATTTTTAAAGAAACAAAGATTGAGAGGCTTCATGTAGAAGTAGACGTAGAGAATATTGCGTCAAATACTGTTCTTCAAAAATGTGATTTTGTTCATGAGGGGTGTATCAGAAACGGAAAAATGGGGAGCAGATATTGCACTTATAACATTTATGGTTACATCAGAGATGATTTTGTGCGTAGTAGGAACTGACAAATTCCAATTTGCCTAATCAAGCTGTAATAATGATTACTAATAACTTTGTAAAGAAGAGCCAATATCTGGATGAATGATTTCCGGGTATTGGCTCTTTCTTATTGTATCACAATAAAAATAAACCACCGGCTCTGCCGGTGCGTCCCCAGCTAGCTTTAGCTTAAAGTTAAAAACCTCCTATGTTA
>DALYNO010000215.1:0-7050 GCA_031975295.1 Anaerocolumna sp.
GTGAATTAAGTCGTTTTCAGTTAACACGACTATTTATAAAACTCTCCGGATATTCTCCTATTGACTATACTCGTCGGAGGAAACTATCCAAAAGTATTCCTGAGCTTTATAACCGAAGAAAGATTATTGATATTGCTATTGATTATGGATTTGAGTACGAGCAATCTTATATTCGAGCCTTTCGCTCCGTATACAAATTTTCACCTACACAGCTTAGAAAACAGTCACAAGCAGTAACACTATTTGAATGTCCTGCACTTGGTAATATGAGAATATATACGGATGGTTTCCTAACAATTCCAGAAATAAAATACTTTTCCGACACCTCTTATTATGGAGTAGAAAAGTACTACAATTATAAGGATAATGAAGTCTACGGCCTACCCTTACTAGAAGGTTTGGCTCAGCATACTACAGGCATATATACAGGTATATGTATTCCCAACGGCAGTGGCTCCTTCACCCATAGATATATAAGCTGCCATAGTCCTCACAATGAAGATCAAATATTATATGATTTGCCCAAAGGCAGATATGTAGTATTTCATTACATCGGTTTTCATAGACTTGATAAAACCTATACCCATAAGATAAGAACCTTACTGTATATTGTTATTAGGTCCTGGGCAAGCCGCAATCATTTCCATTGGAGGGAGAATTTTATTGAGCAAATTAATTTGGAAATAATCAGGGATAATTATTTGGAGGTGGATATTCTAATACCCTATTTCTAATTATTGAAAATAAGTCCATATATCTTCTTAGCTGAACATAATGCCATTACAATACAATCCTATGCAATTCAATTCGTAATACATATAATGTGACTCACCTTTAACGCCATATCCTCAATAATAATCAGTACTGAATTATCAGCATTAATAATATTATAAAATTTATTAATTATATTAATTTATTTCTTAATAATATTAATATATACATTGACATAATTAATATATTGGTGTATATTGTAAATATAATGAATGAAAGAGGGTATCGACAATGAAATACAAAGCTCCTGGAAAGTGCCCTGTCTGCGGTGAGAAACTTTCCATAACAAAGCTAGGATGTCCTAAGTGTTCCACTACCATTGAGGGTGACTTTCAACCCTGTGAATTCTGCCGTCTTCCTGAGGAGGATCTCGAATTTATAAAAGTATTTATCAAATGTAGAGGAAACATTAAAGATGTAGAAAAAGAACTGGGCATCTCCTATCCAACAGTACGAGGTAAGCTCGACTCGGCTATCAAAGGTCTGGGTTATGAGGTAGCAACCAAAGAACCTATGAAGGAAAATGAAGACAAATCAATTGCAAGAAATGATATTCTTGACCAACTATCCAAAGGCGAAATCACTTCAAAAGAAGCGACAGAAAAGCTGAAGAACTTATAGGTACCAGATGTATATAAAGATAGATATCTATTTAGCTTTAATGCAAAAATAATTTGTAGTAGGGAGGCTTTATATGAGTGAACAACAAAAAATATTAGAAATGATTGAAAAAGGACAGATTACTGCGGCTGAAGGAATGGAATTATTAGATGCACTAAATATGACAAAAGACTCGACTCCGGCTCAAACAGCTATCATCAACGTTACTAACCATAAGTATAAATTTTTAAAAGTCAGAGTTACCTCTGATAATAAGACAGTAAATGTAAGTGTCAATGTTCCCTTAAGACTATTAACTACAATTGGAGAGATTGCTGACAAAATGACAGCAGTAATACCAGAAGATGCCCGCAGAACCATGGAAACAAAAGGTATCAATATATCCAGTATGGATTTTGTTAAGATTATTGAGGAAATTATCAACGGTACGCTGGAGGACCCTAGCATTGTAGATGTTGAAGCATGGGATGAAACCAGCAAATCCATGATAATGGTGAAGGTTTATGTTGACTAACCGAATACGTTTTTTGTGGGTTAAAGTGCATTTGAGCGGGGGAAGAAATATCCATTTTCATATACCAATATCATTGTATATATTGACGGAGCTGCTTGACTGCTTCATGGACTTGGTTGATATAGCATAC
Source organism: Anaerocolumna sp. (assembly GCA_031975295.1). GTDB lineage: Bacteria > Bacillota > Clostridia > Lachnospirales > Lachnospiraceae > Anaerocolumna. The sequence continues at coordinate 2,037 of DALYNO010000215.1, forward strand.
ATCCTATCACCAAAGCAACCATCCCTAAGCTCCTCCGCCGTTTCTCTTCATACAGTAAAATCCCTGATGGAATCACTTATTAAGCTCATAGATTCTTTGGATGGTAAATACGAACTGGTAAGTGTGGAAGTTGACAATGTTTTAGTATCTGTTAAAATTGGTTAAACCTTATTACATCATTTACAGTGCAATCAAACAAAGGTGTGTAGATATACGTTACACTATGGAGGTTATTATGTCTAAGCTGACATTAAAATATTTTTCCATCATCGCATCAATCTACCTGTTATCTATGGCAATTGATTCGATTAGAATTTATAGTATTCCCGCACTACTTGTTCTTGGTTTGGTATTATTGATTGTTAATCTAATAATAAAGCCTTTGATTCTTCTGCTTACACTGCCTTTTAGTATCCTGACCTTAGGGTTGTTTACCTTTGTTGTCAATGCTTGGACCATTATGATAGCCGATGGGTTCGTCTTAGGTGTAAGTATGGGTGGCTTCTTTAATTCCTTAATTGCTGCACTTATTATAGCATTATTACAACATCTGCTTCGGAATACAAGTAAGAAGGATTAGACGAATACAATGTTTCATTCAATATCACAAAAACCCGCTGGCTGGATTTCCTCCAACAGCGGGTTTATCTATATAGTTGATCAATCAGCCGACTTCATTCTTAACCTATATTCATAAATTGTAACCAATAACAAAACTTAAGTTTTCATTCATTGCTACTAATAAAAACTTTATTCATTTATTTTAGTAAGAACACCATCTATTTTTACATATTGCCTTTTTTCATTCTTCTCCATTTTGTTTAATAATTCTTGTTCCAAATTAATACCAAGAATTTCAGAAAGGCCTAATAAATAGATTACAACGTCTGCCAATTCTTCCCCTAAATCATCCTTCTTTTTTATATATGCATCGCAGGCTTCAGACAATTCGCCGTAGGTATAACAAAATTCTTTGAAAATATCAGTAACGTTAAATCCTTTTTCTATTTTATTTTGATAAACTCTTTTTTGTACTTCTAATAAATCAATCATTTTATTTTCACCTATCCTTAGTAGAATATTAATTTTGACCATGTATCTGGTTAGTCGCTCTAATGAGTACAAATACTTTGTATCTTTTACTGGAATTGTAAATCTACATGGGTCATTTATGTGGTATTATACTGTAATGTATTTCCATTTTTAACTATTTACCCACTCTTCTGTTAATATTGCATAAATACAATCATCATACCACTGATCATTCATACGAAAACTCTTGATAAAATGTGCTTCTTTTCTAAAACCAACGTTTTCAAGCAGTCTAATAGATTTTATGTTGTCAGGATCCACAGATGCGGTAATTCTATGCTTTTTAAGTTTAGAAAACAGATAATCAAGAATTGCCTTAACAGCTTCTATGGCATATCCTTTTCCTTGAAATGCAGGAGAAAGGGTATAACCTATTTCTGCCTGATAATTATCCTCTATAAAATGAATGCCCATGTCTCCTATTAGTTGACCGTCCTGTAAACATATAGCTAATTGCAGCCAGGTATTCCTAGTGTTGGGACAAATCTTCCTATTTTCTTCAATAAACTTTTCAACCTCCCCTATATCTTTAGGACACCAGGATTGATACTTATATACCTCAGCCATGGATCGATATCTGTAAAAAACTTCCTTGTCCTGTATATCCAAAGTCCTAAGGAATAGTCGATTGGTTTTAATACGATCAAATTGATTCATATGTGCTCCTATTTCTCTGATTCAAAATATTTTTCCCATGCAGGTAACCTTCTCATTAATTCTTCAGCAGCCTTAAAGGCAACTGCTTGATCAAAACCTTGGGTTTTCATAATAAAAGCAGCCATGCTCTCCTTTTTCTCTTCAAAAGATTGCATATGACCATCGGTACGTGCACAATAAACACAGTAATCCTTCGTTTTATCCTGTAAAGGAAAATCTTCCAATTTCATCATAGGCATACCACAGGAAATACATACTTTCATAAATAATTTCACCTCTTTTCCTTCATTTTAAGTAATCAGTTATTCCAAATCTATTGCGAAACATATCTTCGAATTCTACAGCATGACCAGTTCCAATCTTGTATGGGGTTCCAAGAAAGGTTACACCTTTGTTCTTAAGACGATCATATTCTTCTGCTACGTTATCTACTGCAAACCAAACTGTGGGTTTTGCTTCCGGAAATAGATTGATATCTTTTAAAATAATTGCTGGTTCCTCATCTCCTACATTAAAAGCTATCATCCCCTTATCAGAGAAGTCAAATTTTAATGTTAACCCCAGTACATTTTCATAATAGTCCTTTGCCTGTGCTAAATCATCGACTGGTAAAAAAAAGTTGTCATAAGTTTTCATAATATTACTCCTTTCATATTTTCAATAAATATATAAAATTATTGACCATTTCTTTTTTATACCTATTTAATACAAAACCATCAGGTGCAAACAGCCCTTGGTTAGATAGATAATAATGTAATAGTCCTAACCAGGAATTAAATATAAAATGTAGCGGTAACTTTTTAATCTTACCCGCATTTTGATATCTTTCAATTACTTGGCTTAAGTGAAATGAAACCGATGATTGAATTGAAATGTAAATATATTTTGACTGTTGGGGTAAGAAACCACTTTCTGTAACAAGTCTTTTATAAAAATTTTGATGTTGATTGAGTATCTCTATATGGGCATATAAAATATCTTCAAGGCTATTGCTATGCTCTGATAATTCATGGAGCTCCTTATTTATCTCCCTACTAAATTCTTCCAAAAGACATTTTTGAAGTTCTTCCACAGTTGGAAAATGGACAAAAATAGTTCCATGTGAAATTTGAGCCTCTTTTGCAATCATATTCGTAGTTGCACCAAACCCTTTACTCGAATACACTTCATAAGCTGTTTGTAAAATTAGTCTCCGTGTAGATTCCTTTTGAATCTGCCGCTTGTTTTGCTTCATTTAATGACCTCCAACTCACTGAGTCTTTACTCATTGTAATCATTTCTAATGGTTATGTCAAGTAAATATTTGCAGAACATAGAATGTGCTTTGCACATTCCCTAACTGGCACTTACAGTAAGTGACTGTCTCCCATAGGCGCATCATATGCATTCCCCACAGTAGGGCTTTTCATTGTGCAGGAAAATTCGGAGAATTTCCTGCACAATGAAAAAGGCAAGACCATTCACTCTGGCCTTGCCTATTTCTTTTAATCATATAACTGCATAGAAGCTCCAATTACACCTTTTTTATCATCAATTTCCAGTTTGAAGTACCTATCATAATTGGATGAGTAAGTGTAAACCCAGTATCCTAAGTCATCTGATCTATAGGTATCATTTGGTTTACCGTAAGCCTTTTCAACTTCCTTCAATGTACTGCCAGACTTAATTCCACCGGGTAAATCAAAAGTAACTGGATTCTTAGCAAATCTGTTATTAATATCAATGGTCCATATTTTACATTTTTTAATATCTTTTGCTTTTTTATCTGTATTAATAAAGCCTACAGTAATCTCAGAATCGTAAGTTTTATTTTTAAGATCAATGGTTCCAGTAACTTTATCACCACTGTTCATAACATAACTGTCATGACCGTAATCAGATAAATTAAAATCCCAACCATTATCCTTTATCTGTTTAAAATCAAAGAATAACTTGTATACTTCACCGTTAATCTTTAACTCTAGATCTTTCCAATCTTTTGATAGTTTCTGGCTATCTTGTACTTTTACTTTACAGGTATATTGCTTACTGCCAACTTTACCTGTTATGACAGCAGAGCCATTAGACACGGCTGTTACTTTACCACCGTTTGAAACTGTTGCAATCTTCTTATTGCTGGTTGACCAACTTACCTGACTTGTAGTACCAGTAATTTTTAAGGTTTTTGTTTTACCAACACTTAAGGTTAATGTGGAATTACTAATCTTAACAGTTGCTGCCTCTGTTTTTTGTGTATGGATGAGTGTAATTGAACCAATGAGTGTGAGGCATAATAAAATGCTGGTTAGTAGTTTGAATGATTTTTTCATGTTTTTCTCCTCTGTAATTGTTATAAAAATATATTATGATATATATGTTTACCATAATATTCCTGTAAATATTATATCTATTTTTACATAAGATGTAAACCAATATTTCCATGTATTTTGTAGAAAATTGGCACATTTAAAAATCTATCCAATACTCCCTCTCTTATTCTATTGATCAGAGAAATCATGAAACTAAAATTTTAAACTTCCAGTCCAATTGTTACTATTTCATAAGGTTTTACTGTCAGGATAATCCTTCCATTTTCATTTGCAACCAGATTCTCTTTATGTTCTTCTATTACATTACTTTTATAATAACTAATTACCTTAGGTGATTTTTTTATCATTAGGGTTTTTATCTCATTGGTACCATTGATAAATCTAAGGATTTGGTCACTGGAATTTTGCTTATTCTTCATGCCGGTTAAGTAGATTCCCTGTCCTTCCCACTCCAGATAGCTCTGTTTAAGTGGCAAAGTACCCGGATGAATAGAAAGGCTATCAATACTCATAGGTACCTGAAATTGATACGCTTCTGCTATGGGATCAAGTTCATTCTCTCTACCCCCAAATGGTATAATTGCAAAGGTTGCTGTGCATTTCTTTTGTATCTGTGCTTCCGGCGTCAGGAATACCCCCCAGTCCCCAAGTTCACCAACCGCACGTAGTAAAGTAAGTGCTATGGCATTTTTCTCTTCTGGCAGGATTTCATATTCATATAATCCAAAGTTAGCGACCACAACTCCCCCCTTTTCATCCTTTATACCCGTAAAGCACTGCTGGTGTTCGCAGCCACTTGGATTTGTCCAGCCTGGATAGTGACGGTTTGGCCGCTCTACCACTTCAAATACAGAATCAGTGAAATGCCTGTCAGTGACTATTCCAGTTGGGATAATCACCCTAAATCTATGATCCTTCATTCTGTTATCAAATTCTGTACGTACTGTCAGCCCACG
>DALYNO010000216.1:0-646 GCA_031975295.1 Anaerocolumna sp.
AATTAGGTGGAATTGATCTCCAATTACTTGGTATCGGTATGAATGGTCACATTGGATTTAACGAGCCTGATATAAGATTTGAAAAAACCACCCATATTGTAAACTTAGACGATAGTACTATTTCTGCAAATGCAAGATTTTTTAACACAATCGAAGAAGTACCCCAAAAAGCAATTACCATGGGTATTAAGTCAATTATGCATGCAAAAAAGGTATTATTAATTGCAGGCGGACCAGAGAAAGAAGAAATCATTAAAAAGGCTCTATACGGTCCAATCACACCAGATGTTCCTGCTTCTATTTTACAACTTCATCCTGATTTAACAGTGATATATTGTTAAAATTGAATTTTAAATTATAAATTTTAAATTTTTATGAATTATGTAAATTTGAGTATGGTACACATATAAAATTCCCAGCCTAAATTATGTTTTTAACACTCTAATCATGATATAAAATCTCAGCCTTATTTCTGCTATTTAATAAGGTAATTACAAGCTTACATTGAATTTTGGCATGAATCTTCCTTTCAAAATATGAATATAAAACACTGTAATTGCGCATTCTAAACAGTGAAAAATCGAAAGGAGGATATAAACATGGAAGCTAATTCAAGTATCGGATGTATCGTTTCCGAATGTCGTTA
>DALYNO010000216.1:656-7028 GCA_031975295.1 Anaerocolumna sp.
GTCGTTATCATGCAGGTAGCTCAGATCACTGTACTCTTGACAAAATTATGGTTGGGAAAAAGGAATCTTATTCTTCTAAAGCGGAAGATACAGATTGTGAATCTTTTAAAGTAAAAGACAAAACATTTTAATGCAGATTAATTAATACAAGATCAACACTAAACAAAGGACTGAAGTAATTAGAAATGACCCCTATAAGTTAAACAAAAATCTAACTTATGTGGGTCATATCAAATTGATTACTTTGGTCCTTTTATCATTTAATTCCTATATTATTGAATACGTTTTTATTTCTTATTATCAACAACTTTTATCCTAGCCTTAGCACGAATTAATTTAATTTTTGCCAATTCTTTGTTATGATCAGTAGAATTATTTGATAAAAGAACACTTTCTGCTCTTTCCTTTGCTTTAACTGCACGTTCGTAATTAATATTTTGAACCCATTCAAAAGTAGTAGCTGCAATAAGTGCTTTATCTTTTGAAATATTAATAAATCCGCCTATACATGCAGCACGCCTAGGATTTTGTGTATCTTCTACATAAACACGACATTCTCCAGCGCCAATAGCTGTCACATAGGGTATATGTCCTGCTCGAATTGCTATATCTCCATCTACCGTACGCAGAGAAATTTGCTTAGCATCTCCATCGAAAAACATACCATCCAGAGATACGATTTGAAGATGAAAAGTGTTCATAGGCTATTCCTTTCTTGCTTTTTCAATCGCTTCTTCGATGGTGCCTACAAATAGGAAAGCTGATTCAGGTAGATTATCATGCTTACCTTCAATAATCTCTTTAAATCCTCGAATTGTCTCTTTTAAAGGTACATATTTACCTTCCATTCCTGTGAACTGTTCTGCAACAGAAAATGGTTGACTTAAAAAACGTTGTATTTTTCTTGCTCTGGCAACAATTAACTTATCTTCCTCACTTAATTCATCCATACCCATAATAGCAATGATATCTTGTAGTTCTTTGTATCTTTGTAATACACTCTGAACATTTCTTGCTGTCTCATAATGTTCTTTTCCTACAATATCAGGTGAAAGGATACGACTTGTTGAATCTAGCGGGTCAACCGCCGGATATATTCCTAAGGATGATATATTTCTACTTAATACCGTTGTAGCATCAAGATGCGCAAAAGTAGTAGCTGGTGCCGGGTCAGTAAGATCATCTGCAGGAACATAAACTGCTTGTACAGAAGTAATTGATCCTTGTTTGGTTGAGGTAATTCGTTCTTGTAAGGCACCCATTTCAGTAGCTAGCGTTGGCTGGTAACCAACTGCAGAAGGCATACGTCCAAGCAATGCAGAAACCTCGCTACCTGCTTGCGTAAATCTAAATATATTATCAATAAACAAAAGTACATCCTGTCCTTCATGATCACGGAAATACTCTGCCATAGTAAGACCAGATAAGGCAACCCTCATACGGGCTCCTGGTGGTTCATTCATCTGTCCATAAACTAAGGCTGTTTTATTCAAAACCCCAGATTCTTTCATTTCATTATATAAGTCATTACCTTCACGGGTTCTCTCACCAACACCTGAAAATACAGAAAGTCCACCATGTTGTTTTGCAATGTTATTGATAAGTTCCATAATGAGTACAGTTTTACCTACACCTGCTCCTCCAAAAAGACCAATTTTACCACCTTTTGCATAAGGGCAAATCAAATCTACAACCTTTATACCAGTTTCAAAAATCTCAGTAGTTGTCTCTTGCTCTACATAAGCTGGAGCTGGTCTATGAATCGGCCAACGTTCTTCAACTGTAGGATTGGGCATATTATCAACTGCATCTCCAAGTAAGTTAAATATTCTTCCTAATGTTTCCTTACCAACTGGTACACTAATCGGTGCGCCTGTATCAACTGCTTCTATTCCTCGTGGTAATCCATCCGTACTACTCATTGCGATACATCTTACCACATTGTCTCCAATATGCTGTGCAACTTCCAAAACTATCTTTCTATCTTTATAATTAATTTCAATCGCATTTAAAAGATCAGGAAGATGTCCATCACTAAATTTTAAATCCAAAACAGGCCCAATAACCTGTGTGACTATACCTATGTGATTATCCATATTTTCCACTCCCTTCATTCTTTTTATAATCCACTTCCTGCAACAATTTCGGTAATCTCTTGCGTAATTGAACCTTGACGTGCTCTATTGTACTTACGACTTAAATCATCAATCATATCCTCAGCATTCTGGGTTGCAGATTCCATAGCTGTACGACGGGCGCCAAATTCGCTGGCTAAACTTTCACAAACAGCACCCCAGAGCATACCTGACACATATCCAGGTACAATGGCATCAAAAACTGCATTGCTACTTGGTTCAAACAGTATATATTCCTTTTTTACACTTAAGGAGTTGTCCCCCTTATTACGAATACTACTATCCAGCGGAAGCAGTTTCATAATTGCAGGTTGCTGGCTTAATACTGAAATAAAGTTAGTATAAATAACATAAAGTTCATCAAACTCATCTTTTAAGAAACAATCTGTAAGCAAATTACCAATTTCATGACAGCTTCCAACATTTAAGCTTTCAATGACAGTATATTCATCTGTAACTATTTCGTAACCTAATCTTTTATAATACTCTGCTGTTCGTTTACCGATTGGTAAGATAGAGATTTCTCCTTCAGCTTTCTGTTCATCAAAGAAACGGAACACGTTACTATTATATCCTCCTGCCAAGCCTCTATCTCCACCAATTACAACAAAGCAAGTCTTTTTCACCCCACGGGGCTTTAAAAAAACAGAACTCGTGTCTATGTTCCTAGCAACAATATCACACATTGCAGCATAAGCTGCTCTATGAAAAAGACGACTTCTCTCAATTTGTTCTTTTGCTTTGGTTAACTTTGAAGCTGCAACTAATTCCATAGCTTTTGTTATCTGTTTCGTACTTTTAATACTTCTAATTCGCAAATTAATGTCTTTCATTGAAGACTCAGCCAAAATGCTCGCCCCCTTTATTCATAGTGACTTTGTTTGAATTTTTCTGTGAATTTTTTAAGGGCCTCTTCCAGTTTAGACTTACTATCCTTATCCAAGCTTGCACCACTTCTAATAACTGTAAGTAAATCATCATAATATGAAGTAAGTTCAAAGGAAAGTTCTTTTTCGTATTCTTTGATATCACTAACTTTTATATCACTTAGATAATTATTAACAACAGCATAAATGATTGCAACCTGAAGTTCAACTGGAACCGGTGAATTTCTATCTTGCTTTAATACTTCTACAATTCTCTCACCTTGATCTAGACGAGCTTTTGTATCTTTATCTAAATCTGATCCAAATTGAGCAAAACTTTGAAGTTCTCTGTACTGAGAGTACATTAACTTTAATTGTCCTGAAACTTGTTTCATAGCTTTAATCTGCGCTGCACCACCAACACGGCTTACTGAAATACCCGGGTTTACTGCAGGCATAATTCCAGCATTAAAAAGTTCGCTTTCAAGGAATATTTGCCCATCAGTAATAGATATAACATTGGTTGGTATATAAGCAGAAACATCACCCTCCTGGGTTTCGATTATAGGTAATGCAGTAAGTGATCCACCACCACTTTCAGGAGAAAGACGTGCTGCACGTTCTAGAAGTCGACTGTGTAAATAAAATACATCTCCAGGATATGCTTCACGGCCTGGTGGACGTCTAATTAATAAGGACAGGGTTCTGTAAGCAACTGCATGTTTTGATAGATCATCATAAATAATCAAAACATCCTTTCCTTTGGACATAAAATATTCACCCATAGTACATCCAGAATAAGGAGCTATATATTGAAGTGGAGCAAGATCACTGGCAGTAGAACTTACAACAATTGTGTAATCCATTGCACCAGCACGGGTCAATGACTCTACAAGTTGTGAAACTGTAGAACTCTTTTGTCCAATTGCTACATAAATACAAATAACATCCTTACCTTTTTGATTCATTATGGTATCTGTTGCTATTACGGTTTTTCCGGTTTGTCTATCGCCAATGATAAGCTCACGTTGACCTCTGCCAATGGGAATCATACTATCTATTGCTTTAATTCCTGTTTGTAGAGGAACACTAACAGATTTTCTATCAATGATACCAGCTGCTTCAGCTTCAATTGGTTTTATTTCTCCGGTTTGAATTGGACCTTTCCCATCAATAGGTTGTCCCAATGCATTAACGACACGACCAATTAAGGCTTCGCCAACAGGTACTGATACTACTTTACCTGTACGTTTTACTATATCCCCTTCTTTAATCCCTAAATCACTGCCTAAAAGAACAATTGAAACGAAATCTACTTCAAGATTAAGGGCCATTCCATAAAGTCCATTGGGAAGTTCAATAAGCTCATTGGAAACACAATTATCTAATCCATATGCCTTAGCGATACCATCACCTACGGTTACAATTGTTCCCGTTTCATAATGTTCTGTTTTATTATCATAATTCTTTATTTGAGCTTTTATTAGACTACTGATTTCTTCTATATTCATCAATCAGACCTCCGCTTGTGAATAGTCTGCATTTTTTATTTCATTCTGCAGTTTTTTAAGCCTATTCTTAATACTTGCATCAATCATGTGGCCTGGATATTCTATACGAATTCCACCGATACATCCATGATCAACTTTATTTTCCAAAACAATTGTTTTGTGCATTAATTTTGTTAATTTATCAATGATTTGCTGGCTCTGCTCATCATTTAACTTTACTGCACTTATTGCAGTAACCTGTAATATATTTTTATCTTTATAATACTTATTCCTGAATTCCTTAAAAACAAGAGGAGCTAAGGAAGCTTCTCTTTTTTCAATAAGTATTTTCAATAAAGATAACAGATATGGATGTACCTTTTCATCAAAAACACTATCTAATATCTTGATTCGCTCAGAAGTTGGAATCCTTGGATTTGTCAGTAACATTACAAATTCCTGATTACTTTCAAATACCATTGCAATTTCAGCAAAATCTTTCTCTATTTCTTTTTCTAGCTCTTCTTCTGCTGAAAGTTCATATAATGCAAATCCGTATTCTGCTGCTTTACTCATACGCGTTCACCCAATTCTTTAATTGCATCATCAATTAGTTTATCATGAACACCTGGATCAATTTCTTTTTCAACTACTTGCTTCGCTAAATCTATTACCATGTCGGTAATATTTTCTTTCATTTCATTTATGGCCTTTTTCCTTGCAAGAGAAATGTCAGATTCTGCTTTACGCTTACGATTTTCTGCTTCAAAATTTGCTTCATTAATAATTTCTTCACTACGAAGATTAGCGCGTTCTGCAGCTGATTTAATCATGTGGTCTGTTTCAACCTTAGCGTTCTTTAACTTTTCCTCATAAGAATCTTTGCTTGTTTTAGCCTCAGTTCGCATAACTTCTGCTTCAGAGTAGATATTATCAACTTCGGCTGCTCTTTTACTTAAGATTTCATTCACCGGCTTAAACAAGAGTTTCTTAACAATCAAGAAAAGAATCAACAAATTTCCCATAGCCATGAAAGTGTGCCAAAAATCGACTGATAAAAATTCTAATGTTTCAGGCATCTTTCGTCCTCTTTTCTGGGTTCAATTATAGCCTACCAATAAACATACCTGGTGCAACAAATATAAGTAACATACTTACAATAAGACCATAAAGACCTGTTGTTTCTGCGATAGCACAACCCATTAACATTGTTGTAGTAACATCACCTTTGCATTCAGGCTGACGGCCAATTGCCTCACACGCCTTACCTACAGCATAACCTTCACCGATACCAGGACCAACACCTGCAATCATTGCAAGACCTGCACCAATAGCACATCCCATTAAAACTAAAGCTCTTTCCATTATAAATTCCTCCGTAATTTTTTATTAATTATCTTTACTTGCAGCTGACGACACATATAGCATGGTAAGCATACAGAAAATAAACGCTTGTAAAACACTACTAAACAAATCAAAATAAATAGATAGTACGGCTGGTAAGCCCAGCTGTAGCAGCGGTATATCAGCTAAAAATCCTGGTAACCAACTAAGCACAACAGAACTAAGCCAAGCTAAAGCTGCATATACTAAGGCAGAAATTACAACACCGGATGAAGCATTACCAAACATACGGAATGACATGGAAATTGGTGTTGAGAATTCCCCAATAATATTAAATGGAGTAAAAACCGGAAATGGTTCAGTAAGACCCTTTAAATATCCTAGAATTCCATTTGTTCTAATTTTAAAGTACATAATCATTAAGAATACTACAATTGCCCAACCTAGTGTAGTATTAAGATCGGAAGTAGGGGGATACATTCCCAGTAAGCTACTTAAACTACAAAACGCAGCAAGAGAAAATAAAGCAGCAATAAA
>DALYNO010000217.1:0-5738 GCA_031975295.1 Anaerocolumna sp.
AGCAAAGGCATATCCTCCATTTAGTACTGTTTCGTAATCAAATTCAATCCTATATGTTCTTCCTGCTTCAAATCTAAAGTTCTGAGGTATTGTCTGATAAATAATTCCCCTGGAAATGGTATGGTGTTTTAAGGACCAGTTACCGGAAATTACATCATCTAATACTCTTCCTCTCCATCCTTTCTGCGTATAAGGAGCATGGAGCTCTGACAAATGTGTTCTTGGATCTGTAATACCTTGAGCGGAGCTTAAAACAAAAGGATATAAACCAGATACTACACTTTCAAAATCCTGTTTAAAGATGTACTTATTTAGGTAATTAGTTATCTCTTTCTCTACAATACGAATATCATCAAAGTAAGTGATTCCAGTACCTTTCTCACGCTTAAGTGTTAATGATGCAATTGAAGCTGTTGCTGTAAAGCTTACTTGCATGGTCTGCATATAACTACCACCGCCATTATTCTTCTGATTGGTGTAATTATTATGTCCATCTGCTGAAATATAATTATGAACCAAGGAAGTATTTGCATAGCTACTTACAACTTCCTTACCGGTTTTAACTTCCAGCATTCCAGCACTTGCACTACGATTGTCAATAGACACCAAAGCAACATACTTCTTACCAGGTTCCAAACCTGTAATAGTTTGAGTCAATGAAGTATCTTCACTGGTATCTGCTATTTTCAAGGTTTCATTACCATCGATATTTATTACCGTTACAGCAGGCTCATCACCTTTTATCTCCCATGCCTTTGTATCATTGCTATTAAAACCTGGGTCTACAACCTTGGATGCCTCTCCCCAGATTACATTAGTATTTTTATTTATAGTACCTTTATAAATTACATAAGCAGTACCTTTCTTTGCTGAAAGAGTAATAGAGCCGTCATTGACTGGGACTATAGTTCCTTCTGACCTTCCCTGATCAGATAATTCGTATACTATGACATCCTTACAATCTTTCCAGCTGTCGATTAACTGCCAGGTAGTAGTACCTCCTTCTTTATTCCAATGATACAGTTTTTCCTCAGTTATTTCAGGTAATGTCTGTGAACTTTCGTTTACGGCACCAAAATTCCAAGGTAATAAATATTTTTCACCATCTAACACTTTAGTACCATTTAAAGTTATAATCCGTCCTCTGGAGCCGTCTTCTTTTCTGGTTACTACTACTTTATCAGCATTGACATCATAGGAATCACTTTTTAACGTGATTTCTTTTTCTAAATTGGTTACAGACATATCTCCTGTCACATCTGTCCAGTTTGTAACTACATAATGCTGTAAAAATTTTGTAGGTAGATTAGTATTAAAGGTAACTTCAATATACTGATCAAAATCATACTGACCACTCCAACCTTCAAAGCCTTGAAGATTCAAGCCTCCCAATAAAGGATTATCTGCTGTGCCTTTATAAGCAGGATAATTAAGCACCCAAGAATCTTTTTGGTGATTACGGATAAAACGGATTAATTCACTATTGATTCCCTTAGAGCTTGCTCCCCCGTAAGTCGCATCTGTAGCCCAATGCTGCCAGGTAGAATCATTTTCCACTGAAGTACCAAATTCAGTGGTAAAACGCCATCCATAGGAATTAATTTGCTCTGCTACTCTTCTGCTTTCCCATGTATCTCCATACCATACATCAAGATAAATGAAATCAAGATTACCGTTGGTTGCTTCATTTAATTGATTTAATCTATTCAATCTCTCACCAGATACCAAGTCAAACGTACGATTGATCGTGTAGGAAGGGTCTAACCAGTCCCAACCATCAGGATTGCCATTAATAAATTCTTCTTTAAATGCTTTTGCCTCGGGATAGGTTTCCTGTGCGTTTATATGTACTCCAAAGGTTGCATTAAACCTGTGCCCAGAAGTAAGCAGGGTATTAAGATCTGCTGCACCACCCATTCTTTGTCCAATATCACCATAGTCAGGATGTGCAGAGTCATGGCCTTCATTGGCATATCCTTTTAGCAGAACAGCTTGCCCTAGTCCATCTGTTGCCAGGTATACCTTCTTTACATTATCCAGTGTCTTTAGGAAGGGATTCGTAGCCTGACTTGCAAAGTTCATAGGAATACGGTATGCGACTACATCTGCAACATCCTCCCAGTCTAGTGGGTTATTCATAATCTCTCTATATGCAATAGCTCCATCCTGCCAGTCTGCAATACCATCCTCGTTAATATCAGGGGTGATAACTACTTTTACCATTGGTGTTGATTTGGTAACATTTGCTTCTGTCTGATCTGTTACAGGATAATATTCATAAGTCCATGGAGAACTGGTTAATGATATAGATTTGTACTCCTCTAATTGTTCGTTATATCCACTGTTTGAATTTCTGGTTATTCTTAAGTCACCACTTGCTTCTGAATTACTCCATATACTAGCACTTAATTGATTGGAAGAAATAACACCATAAGCATATCCTCTCGGAGCTCCCACCACATAGTTTCTGTCTAAATTCAGAGTTGTGTCTCCTGTTATGGTTGTATTACCAGAAAGTGTGGCGCCTTTAAACTGTGCATTTTGCTGTTCACTTGTAATTGTTATCATATCTAAATTAGGTATTTCAATTGTTTTTAAATTCTCACTGCTATGATTTTTTACTGAAGTAAGCGTGAGTTCTACCCGATTACTTATTACTTGAAGCTTTGCAGTAATCTCAGCATCAATCATATTTTCTTCATTAACTGCTGTCAAAGTATATTCAACTGTATCCTTTTTCTCATTCATTACACAGGATACCTGAGGATATACAACAATACCGTTTAACTTTAATGCATAAATACTCTTTTCCTGTCCTTTGAATACCTCACCATAACTAGCATCCTCATGAAGCCAAGTATAATCAATAACTCTTGGAAATACCTTATCAATCCTAACACTTAGTTGATCAGAGACGATTGTATCTATTTCAGCAGGAGTAGCAGGTTCCTTTTCAGGTAATATTTCCTGAATTTTAATATTATCAATAAGATAGCTATTGCTATTACGGGATTTTATAAATCCAAAATAACCCGCCTCTTGCTGTGCTCCACTCCCCAGACTACCTGAGAACACCTTCACTTCATTTACCCAAAGGGTAATATCTCCATCTAGTACTCTTGCCTTTATATGGGTTTTTACCCCCGGGCTAAAAGGACTTCCATTATACATACTGGACCACACATTGGTTGCATTTTCAGGATTCCAATGTTCATAAAACCATAGTCCGTCCGAATCACCAGTCCCTGCAAATATTAAGTTCCTTGCTGCTGTACTGTTATTTGCTCTAAGCGCCAGACCAAAACGTGTATCACTTAGACTTGTATTGGAAGTACCATTTATAGGAATAATATCAGCTTCCATATATCCATTGGTTAATTTTTTAGTTGCAGTGTCCGCAATAATCGCTCCATTACTTCCTGTACTAGCTACGTTTACCTTTAAGGCATATCCATCATCATGCATGACACGTTCAAATGTTGCACTACCTGTACCAATGTTAGCAAAAGTAGATATATCTTCCTGACCAGTTTCAAAATCATTGCTATAAGAATATAATTCTGAAGGATTTTCTACTTCAGGATCTATTATTTTAATATAGCTAATAGCTTTGATCGTTACATCCACACTTCCTGTCCCATATTTTCCTGCTTTAAAGCCAATTTTTCCGGCAGGCAGATTTTTAAATGCTGTTGTATTAAAACCTTCCTCAGCACTTACTTCAATCTTTGCTCCATCGTTAATCCAAAGATATAATCTTTCATTAGATACCGTCAATTTTATTTTTACATCCTGACCAATCTGTGGAAGTTCAGCGACTTTTTCAGTTAAATATCCATAGGCATCATCTGCACCACCATTCTTATATTCCCAGAACCAACCAGATACTTCATCAAAACCCACAAAGGTAAAATGTGCCTGGTCGATATACCTTATGTACATACCAGTGGTTCTGCCACCATAGGCTGCATTTGGTGTTAAAGTTGCCTCAAAAGAGCCATTTCTAAATGCACCAGCAGTTATGTCCATTAATTTTGCGCTGTTTTCATAAGTATTATCGTCATCTGCATTTGCAGTTAATCGAATACCACTCACTCTGTCATCTGTCGTTACCGTAATCATTTCTCCACTTTCAGTGGATTTTAATTTCCAATCACTTACATTGGTTTCTATATCATTGAATCTAATATCTTTGAGAGTCATATCCGTTAAAGATGTACCATATGTACTTGCCTTAAATACAATTTCACCTTGGGATAAACTAGAGAAAGATGAGGTATCAATAACTTTTTGAACACCGTTTATAGTAGCTTTTATTTCATTGGTGGTGCCATATTCTACTGTGACAGTTGTTTCTTCTCCTTCATTAGGTGATGTCAGATTTAATAAATTCCAATCACCTGAACCATCTATTTTATATTCATAGAACCAGTTACTGGAGGTATCATAACCTAAAAAGATATAGTTGTTAATATCTTTAAAGTTCAGATATATCCCAAATCTGGTTTCTGCTTTCGTACTATTTTGTAATGCAGTAAATTGAATTGCTCCACCTGTTACTGTCTTTAATGAATCATTTCCCAACAATGCTGGATTATTGCCATTATTGTTTTGAGGCCCTGATACTAAATGAATCGTTGGTGGTACATTCTCCTTAACAATTTCCATAGAACCATGACTATCAAGTAATTGCCAGGTATCTTGCTGCAATGCATTGTCCACAGCTATGACCTGAGGATTGGCTGCATTTACTTCTATCGTTTGTTCTGTACCCGAAGCTTTTGCTGTAATTATGCTTATTTGGGATGATATTAATGTTGCTACTAAGAACATTGATACAAATGACTTTAGCTTCCTACATTTCATTGAAATTATCCTTCCTATTATTTTATACTTGTACTATACCATTCCAAATTTTGTAAACAATAAAAATCCTGCTTTCTTTTTTATAATTATTGCTGTATCATAAATATTGTAATATATTAACATTTATTTACTTATTTCCTGTGAAAGGGGAAACCATGAGTAGCCGACGTTATAATTTTACTACTAAGAATGAGGAAGCATACTTAATACATAAGGAGGGTTCAACTCTCTCCTATATTTTTAAGCATGGTAATCAGGCAATCCATGTTACTTTACTCTATGCAGCAATATCTAAATATGGAGATGACTGGCTAAGTCTGCCTCACTCTCATAACTTTACCGAATTCTTTTATATTACAAATGGGATTGGTAAGTTCACTTCTGAATCAGACCACCTTGATGTTAGATCTAGTGATCTTATCATTTTAAATCCCACCATAGTTCATTCTGAAATCTCAAATCCTTCAAAGCCATTGGAATATATTGTATTAGGTGTAGAGGGCATACGATTTCAGTCATCAAATAGGGGCTGTATACATTTAAACAGTTCAATTCTGCAATCTGATCTATCTCTTTACTTTCATGCACTTGCACAAGAAATGAAGGGTGATCAACTCTATGGTGATTTTGTATGTCAGAATCTATTAAATATCATTTTCACTAATATTCTTCGAAATGATGCCTTTAAGATTTCTATTGTTAATGAACCTAAGTTAACAAGAGAATGCAGTATAGCAAAGAAATATATTGAAGATCACTATCAGGAGAATATTACCATAGAGACCTTAAGCTCTCTTGTACACTTAAATAAATACTACTTTTCGCATAATTTTACAAAGCAGTTCGGAACATCCCCCATTCATTACTTACTT
>DALYNO010000217.1:5748-7014 GCA_031975295.1 Anaerocolumna sp.
AAGCAAGCATCTCCTTGCATATACGAATCATTCCTTATCCTCAATCTCCCAGATAGTGGGATTTTCCTCTCCAAGTTATTTTTCACAGGTTTTTAAACGGACAACCAGTATATTGCCTCAAGAATATAGAAAAAAACACAAGAATGCAGCTTTGGTATCTCCTACATCAAGTAGTAAATCCTAAAGCCCCAAGGACATTTTCACTTTTGATTAGAATACTCTTGGGGAAGCCATATGCGGTGATTGTTTCACTTTTTTTAGATAGATGGTACCACCAACCTTTTATCTTGCCCGTGATCCATCTGGCTTTGCATAAACTGAGGTCTTCTGCACCAACATCTGCCAATTTTACTTATTTTGTGCATAAAAAGAGAGCTTTTGCTCCATAGCTGTTTTAGCTATTCTGCAAAAGCCCCTTAATATTCTTATCAATATTATGATAATTTTATAATAGTTAAAGAAGAGATAACACTGCCTGGTACAAAACTTGGGAATCCAATGGTAACAAATGAATTATTAGAAACTGTGATATGAGAACCTGGTGAAGTAACTTGAACAATTGCACTTATATCAATTTCATTGGTTGCAGCTAATGCACCAGCAGTTCCGCCTGGTACAGCAACACCATTTAAATTAATAGAAACAGATGTTAATGCGCCTACTACATTAGCTTCAAATGTGATCAGATAGAATCCTGTTTCCTCCAGAATAGTATCTGTTACACTTGGTATGATAATGCCATTTGGAACAGCTGGAACATTCCCACTACCAAATTGGAAATCATCTCCCCCTAATATAGTTATATCTGGATTAGTACTATAACGATATACATAAGTTGTAAGTTGATTCGTACCAGTAGCTCCTGTAGCTCCTGCTGGCCCTGTTGCACCTGTGGCACCTGTGGCACCTGTAGCTCCTGTAGCTCCTGTTGCTCCAGTTGCTCCTGTTGGACCTGCTGGGCCTGCTGGGCCTGTTGCTCCTGTGGCTCCTGCTGGACCTGTTGCTCCTGCTGGGCCTGCTGGTCCTGTGGCTCCTGTTGCTCCTGCTGGACCTGTTGCTCCTGCTGGGCCTGCTGGGCCTGTTGCTCCTGTTGCTCCTGTGGCTCCAGTTGGACCTGTTGCTCCTGTGGCTCCTGTGGCTCCTGCTGGACCTGCTGGGCCTGTTGCTCCTGTTGGACCTGCTGGACCTGTTGCTCCTGTGGCTCCTGCTGGACCTGTGGCTCCTGTGGCTCCTGTGGCTCCTGTTGGACCTGTTGCTCCTGTGGCT
>DALYNO010000218.1:0-7000 GCA_031975295.1 Anaerocolumna sp.
ATTATCTGACTATGATTGTTAATGCTTACGGGGATGCTATAGATAGATATATTGCGGACCCACTTTCCTTTGAGAGAGATAAGGATTCTAAAGAATTATATGAGAATCGTAAAAGAGATACCTCAACAGGTTATGCCTTTGGTAGACCAGGACTTAAAAATATCAATAGAAGATATGAAGGGACAGGCACACTATTTAGTAGCGGAAAAGTATTTAGTACGGCTACGGAAGAAAGAGCGATTACGAAAGAAAAGCTTGTAAGTATCAAGGAACAGCTTAAGGGTTCTGAACATAAATTTTATGCTCACAAACCAAGACTTACGGTAAAGGTGAATCATTTTGAACAAGCAAAAGCCTGCTTAGCATTAGGCGCAGATGATATTTATTTAGCTGGAGATGTTCTGGCACCTGAGCAGCCTATGAAAAGGACTGAGATTGAAGAACTCATCAGGATAAAAGGAGACAGTAAGATATATCTTGGTATGCCTCACATGGTATATGACGAACAGTTTGCAGAATATAGTCAATTCTTATCAGCTGATGTTAGAATAGATGGTATTCTAGGGACTAATATTGGGAGTGTAAAAGCCTTCTCTAAGTATCATATTTTAGGAGACTATCAATTAAACCTTTTAAATCAAAAGGCAGCTAGCCTCTATAGGTCCTTAGGTGTGAAGAGATTTACCATTTCTCCGGAAACAAAACTTCCTGAATTAATCCCCTTACTCCATGGGCTAAAGGAAGAATCTGAACTCATTGTACATGGGTCTCCAACAGTCATGTATATGGAGCATGACTTATATGATAATGTAGAGGAAGCCAGTGATGGATTGCTTTATTTAAAAGATGAAGGAGGATTTAAACATCCAGTTTATAAGGATCAGTATGGAAGATGCCATATGTTATTGTATAAAGACATCTGTTATTTACCTATTCTTAAGGAACTATATCATGCAGGTCTTAGTAATTTCAGGCTGGAGATTCCACATCTTAACATAGAGGAAACAACATATATCGTTAGTATTTATAAGAAAGCTCTTAATGATTTATCAACCTGTGATGTATTATACGAAGAGTTAAGTAAGCATAATCAAATGTTATCATTTGCGGCCTTAGGTCTATAAGGAGGATATTTATGTATAATTCAGAAGAAATTCTAGATTTGAGAAAAGAGTATTTAATGCCTTGTCTTGGTTACTTTTATAAAGAACCACCTGTATTTGTGAAAGGAAAGATGCAGTATTTATATGATGATAAAGGTAAGAAGTATTTAGATTTTTTTGCTGGTGTATCAGTTATGAATTGTGGTCACAGCAATCCCTATATTATAGATAAGGTAATAAAACAACTTTCCAGTTTACAACATGTGACACAGGTTTATTTAACTAGCCCTATTGTAGAGCTAGCTAAAAAACTTAGTGAGGTTCTTCCTGGGAATTTAAATAATTCTTTCTTTTGCATGTCTGGTTCGGAAGCCAATGAAGGGGCTATGTTACTTGCAAGAATTTACACCGGTAAGCGTAAATTCATAGCCTTACAGAATAGTCTTCATGGAAGAACCTATCTTACTATGTCTGCAACGAATATTCCTATGTGGAGAGCAGATCCTTATTTGGCAGATGATATTTATTTTATAACACATTCACCAGATCATATAGTAGAAGAATTAGAACAGGTATTAAAGCAGGATAATGACATCGCTGGATTCATTTGCGAACCTATACAGGGAAATGGTGGTATTATTACACCACCTGATTGGTATTTTAAAGAAATAACGAAATTATTGAAACAATACGGTGTACTTTTTATCTGTGATGAAGTACAGACTGGTTTTGCACGAAGTGGGTCCATGTTTGCAATTGAAGAGTATGGGGTAGTACCAGATATTATGACTATGTCGAAAGCTTTAGGCAATGGTATTCCAATAGCTGCCTTTTCGACTACCAAAGAGATTGCAAAAAGCTTTACAAGTCCCTCAGCCTCAACCCTTGGCGGTAACCCTGTATCTTGCGCATCTGCTATTGGCGTATTAGAGTACATAAAAGATCATAATTTATGTGAAAATTCCAAAAGACTTGGTGGTATTCTATATAACAAATTGACAAAATTAAAAGAAAACCACTCTGTGATCAGTGATATTAGAGGAAAAGGTCTAATGCTTGGGGTTGAACTTAAGGATGAGAAAGGACAGCCATCCCCTTCTAAAACCGACGAAGTATTAGAACAGTTAAAGGAAGATGGCATTATTCTTGGTAAGAATGGATTGTATAGAAACGTATTGGCTTTTCAACCACCTCTAGTTATAACAGAAGAGGATATTCATTTCTTAATTGAGAAACTTGATAAAGCATTAGCTAATATTTAAATTAACTGTAGTTTATAAGTATTTCATTCAAATTTATAAAAGTTGCAGATCATAAAGTTTACTACTTCGTGATCTGCAACTTTTTATAAAATTAATGTTAAGGATGAACATAAATTAATATAAAATTTATATTAATTTATTCCAAATAGATCTTTGAGTAGCTCTAAAAATTTGTGGGTATGATGTTATGAAGTTAGCAGTATTTCTATAATATAAATATATCAGTACAGCATACTCCAAAGTTGGTTAGATCCACCATTTTCCGTCCATTGAAGTATATCAGCACCATCACTGGTAGAAGCACTACTTACATCAACGACTAATCCACTTTTTTTATTTTTGAGAATATAATTACCATTCCCTTTGTCTAGAATTCTCCACTTCTGATTATCACCACCATTATCAGTCCATTGAATGATATCACCGCCGTTTACAGTGGAACTAGAGGATACATCTAAAAGTTTGCTGCTGTTAATATTTCTGAGTCTGAAGTAACCTGCACCATCATACATTAACTGCCATTTCTGACTGTTAGAACCACTGTCATTCTTTTGGATTACATTTCCACCATCTGTAGTAACAGCATTTTCAACATCCATAGCCTTACCACTATTTTTATTTATAAACTTAAAATTATTAATACTACCAGTTATGGCTCCAGTAGCTGTATTTATGGACAATGTATTTGCCCAACTCATGGACATAGTGGTATTAGTTGGAAAAGTAAGAGGTGCCCATACATACATGGATTCATTTACTCTACCGCCCCATGCACCGCCCCAACGGTCACCGGTATACAAGAAGGTAGTTGTAGACGTACCCTGTACCGGTATGACAAAGGCAGGCTGAGAATAAAAGGTATTACTATCTCCAATATTAGTAAGGCCTGACCAACCACTTGATAAACTGGTTGACACAGAATACATGGCTTGATTTGGACTCCAACCGGTACAACCGGAGGTTAATAAGAAGTAATAATTCCCTCTTTTGAATAAACATGGGGCTTCTCGTTTGGAGCCTACAAATAGCTTAGTGACCAGAGAATCAATGCGTTTATAGTCAGCAGTCAGTTTATAAAGTAATAGATCTGCATTTTCATTTGCTGCAGAAATAAAGTATCCGGTTCCGTCTGTATCTACAAATACACTGCAATCTCTGGACATATATCCATCAATTCCATGATCTGTAATGCCCTGTCCGGATAATGGTCTAAAGCTTCCCTGATAGGTATAGTTTCCATCAACAGTATTGCAGTATGCAACTGCAGCCCTAGCTTGTCCATAATTAACCCCATCCTCCCAATGCATCCACATTACAAATTGTCCGGTAGAGGCATTGTACATTACTTTTGGCCGTTCCACCCAGGAATAATTTAGCTCTGCAGCGGATGTACTTGTTAACACATCTCTTATGTACGTCCAATTAGCAAGATCTGTGGAACGATAGCAGGACACCCCTTTAAAATGACCTGTATCATCTCGATTCTCACCAAACCAGTAGTAGTAAGAACCTACTTTTATCATACCACCTCCATGGGCTTGGATAGGATTCCCGTTTGTATCTGCCCATTGAATTGCATTAATTACTGATAGAGCAGATGCAGCGCTAACAGGTTTTGAAAATAGCATAACCACAATAAGACATAGTACCATAGACACACTTTGGATTCTTTTCACGATTTTACTCCTTTCTTATTTTGCCTTTTTTCAAAGACATTGTTTTTGTGTGATTAATGTTTGATACTTTACCTATTTTGTCGATATTGTCGGTCGAGTTAATTATGAAAACGCTTTCATAACATCATTATAACATAGAATAATAGCTAGTCAAGGAAAATATTCCATATATTTACATATAAATAATGATAAAGCATAATTTAACTATGGATAATGCATAAACAAAACAAAAATATACAATAATTACCAATTCAAACAATTGATTTTTCTGTTGGTTTCCCTCAAAGTAAACGTATGACATAACAATTTCACAACAAAATGACATCCAGTAATACATAAAAATTTAATTATAAAGGAGGGGAAATTAAATTTAGAATTCTGGAAATTCTCACTAATACTTTTTACGGCACATATTTTCTATGAACCTGATTGAAATGTACTTAAGTACAGAAGGGAATTTAGGTTGAAAAGAAAATACTTTTCAACATCTTGAATTGTACGCGTGCTAAGGCACGCAGATGGGAGGTTAATATGAAGAGAAATAAAAAGTTTTTAGGTTTCGTTGTGGTTGCATTGGTTATGACAATATTAATTCCATATTTTTCACGTGTACAGGCTTTTGAGGTACAAACAAATACTGTGGCTGCAGCTACCTATCCTGCATGGGATAGTAATCAGATTTATTATAGTGGCGATATTGTGTCATATAATGGACAAGATTACAAAGCCAAATGGTGGACCCAGGGTGAAACGCCCGGCAGTGCTTCGGTTTGGGAAGCCATGGCTGCAAATGGTAGCTATCCAGCATGGGTAAGCACAAAAGCATACTCCGGTGGTGACATGGTAACATACAATAGTAAGGTATATAAGGCAAAATGGTGGACGCAAGGGGATATACCTGGTACTGCTACGGTTTGGGAATTAGTTTCTTCAAATCCGCCGGTTGAAAATCTACAGAATGGTACCTATTATATAACCAATAAAAGCAGTGGAAAAGTATTGGATGTAGCGGAAAGCTCTTTAGCTGATGGTGGTAAAATACAACAATGGACTTATTCCAACGGCGCTAATCAGCAATTTCAGGTTAGTCTGCAAGGGGATGGAAGTTATAAAATAGTAGCTAACCACAGCAACAAAGTTTTAGATGTACCTAATAGTTCAACTGCCAATAGTGTTCAATTGCAGCAATGGAATGATAATGGAAGCGATGCTCAAAGATGGCTTATCACAAAAACGACAGATGGATATTATAAAGTAGTATCCAAATTGAGTGGATTAGCTATGGACGTTCGAAGTTCTTCCACTGCAGATGGAGGTGTGGTACAACAGTATACAGATAATGGAAGCGACGCTCAAAAATGGTCCTTTACAATTGTAACCAATCCTCAAGAACCAGAACTTCCTGACGGTTTTAAAGTAGTAGGTTATTATCCAAGCTGGGAACCAAGTAAAATTAATACAATCCAATACAATAATCTTACACATATAAATTATGCCTTTGCTATACCAACCAGTGACGGAAGTTTATTACCATTAGAAAATCCTACTGCTGCTACACAAATCATTCAAACGGCACATCAAAATGATGTTAAGGTCCTACTTGCAATAGGCGGCTGGTCTTATAATGGAACGCCACTGGAAGCAACTTTTATGGCAGCTACCAGCACACAAGACAAAATTGTTAAGTTTGGTAATGCTATTGTAGCTATGGCAAAGCAATATGGTTTTGATGGTGTAGATATGGATTGGGAACATCCAAGAGCGGATGGAACCAGCAAACAACAATATGAAGCGCTAATGTTGTATTTAAAGGGTGAGCTAAAGAAGAGTAATATGCTACTGACGGCGGCTGTTCTAAGTGGTGTTACACCAGAAGGTGTAATATACTGGGATTCTGCCGGACAGACAGATGGAGTTATCGATGCAGTAGACTGGTTTAATGTCATGGCATATGATGGTGGAGATGGTAATAGACATTCTACATACGAATTTGCAGTATTATCCGCTAATTATTGGAAGAATACTAGACATATGCCAGCCCAGAAAGTAGTACTTGGTGTTCCGTTCTATGGCAGACCTTCTTGGGCCTCCTATAGTGCCATCCTTGCTGCTAATCCCAATGCATATAATACTGATATTTCTATGATCAATGGTATGGAGGCTTATTATAACGGTATTCCAACTATTAAGGCCAAAACCCAATGGGCTTGTGATAATGTAGGTGGAATCATGATATGGGAATTATCCCAGGATACCACTGATACAAGTAAGAGTTTATTAAATGCAATCGGTGATACGGTAAGAAGTAATTTTGAATAATGATTTGATAGAAATGATCGATTCTATAATAAAAGGTTATTGAAAATCAGGTATGAGTTATAACTTGAAATAATGCTCTTTGACAGGCATTTGGTATGAGGCTGTAATTATGTACTATTTACAGTATATACACATAACAGATGCCTGTCAATTTATATACAGGATAGATTATCAGCCTTGGATTACCTTTTTAACTGTCTTTTCAACTGCCCTAGAAACTGCTTTATCAGGAGGATAAATCATAAGCACTCTACTATTCACTTTTTGTAAGCAATCGCATTTCTATAATTATTACTTACAACTACTTCATTTGATGAAACTTTCTTCATTGAGCTTCCCCCATTGGAGCTTCCTCTATTGAAACTTCCCCCATTGAGCTTCCTCTATTGAAACTTCCGCCATTGAACGACTCCACATAAATCTATATATGGATATTTTTCCTTCCTATAGAACACTTCTGCATAAATATTTTCTCTTAAAACCGTTATATAAAAGCAAGGGTATATCTACCAATATTTTATCTATTACATCCTTCCTCAATTGATCTTCCAATCCCAATATAGAATCATTATCTTATATACTTCTTAAGTCTTTTAGTCCTTAACAAGGGATAACACTTATGGTTAGCATAATATAGTAT
>DALYNO010000219.1:0-6977 GCA_031975295.1 Anaerocolumna sp.
GTAGATCTACTATAAAGCCAGCTTCGCTGATTTCATGATCTCTTCCTTCAATACAATAGTCCGCTAAAATTCTCATGTCTTCATCATTCATTTTATCTAAGAATTTCAAACAATTTTCAACATCTTCTACTGTTTTTGCACCAGCTTTCGTAATTAAGAAACTGCCTGCATGACCAGAAGTTGCTAAAGTAGCAGGTTCCCCACCTTTTTCTTTTGCTATACCACCAATCATTTTCATGCTGGCCAAACCTTCACCAGTCACAGATGGAATTTCTTCTGTTGCAAAGTAATCCCATATTCTTCTGGAGTTATCTAATACATCCAGGAACATACCACATTCACCGTTTTTAACTGTATCTGACCATGTATTTGTTTCGCGAGTCGCCCAGTCTTGATATACAAGACCATCTTCATACATCTTTTTCATCCATTTAAGAGCTTCTCCATATTCAGCTGTCTGATGAATTGGTACTAACTTACCATCAGCCTCTTTCCACTGATTACCAGCGCCAAACCAAGCTTGAATAATGTCTAATGGTCCAGTATATTTACATAAACTTAAACCATAAGTGTCATCTTTACCATTACCATCTGGGTCCCCATAGGTAAATTGATACATCATGTTATAGATATCTTCAATGGTTTGTGGTTCACTTAAACCTAATTTCTCAGCCCAGTCTGCGCGGTAACCAAGACCGTTTCGACCAATTGGTCTTGAACGATAAAGACCTACCAACTGACCATCAATAGTCATACTGTTACTTACATCTTTGTTCATCTGAGATAAATTAGGATATTTTTCAGCATCCCATACAAATTCATTTAAATCCCAGAATGCACCATCCTTGGCAGCCTGCACAATGTTAGCACCTAAATCAGAACCATAGGTTATAATCATTGGCATATTTGCTTTATCCATTAACGTCACACCTAATACATCGTTATAAGAATCATTTGCTACCCAGTTGATTTGTGGCGTAATCCCAGTATATTCTACCGCTGCTTTTACCACATCTTCTGCACCAACATTACTTAATGCTTTACCATAATGATCAATAGCCATAATCGTAATAACTGGGGTGCCCTCCTCTTTTGTCTCGCCTGCAGTATTACCTGGAGCTGTTGTTGCTGTGTTGTTTGATCCAGTAGTATCCTTTGTGGAAGATTTCCCGCATCCTGTCAGAGATGATACAACCATAGCTCCTGTTAAAAATAAGACCATCAGTTTCTTGAGTTTCATTATTTGTTTTCCTCCCAATAAATTAATATATGTATTTAAGTCAACCTTTTACAGCGCCGACCATTACACCTTTTGTAAAGTACTTTTGGATAAATGGATATACCAAAAGTATAGGAATTGTTGCAACTACTGTTGTTGCCATCTTAACTGCCTTTTCTGGTGGTTGCCCTAGTAAGCCCCAATCAATTGGCGTACCATCTGTATTAATTCCACCGGCTAAGAAGATAATTCTTCTAAGGGCAATTTGTATTACCTCTTTCTTTTTATCACTGATATATAACATAGCACCAAAATAGGAATTCCAGTGTCCTACTGCATAAAATAATGATACAGAAGCAATGGTCGGTTTAGATAGCGGTAATATTATCTTTAGGAAGATGCCAATATCCGAACTTCCGTCAACTCTTGCCGCCTCCTCTAGTTCCTTAGGAATTCCTTGAAAGAAATTCTTCACAATGATCATGTTAAATGCACTGACTGCACCTGGAAGCCATAAAGCCCAAAAAGTATTTGTTAATTTTAATCCACTTACTACCAGATAACTTGGCACCATACCACCAGAGAATAACATGGTGATGATTACCATATTAATGAAAAAGTTACGACCTTTTAAATAAGATCTGGACAGAGGATATGCAAGGGTAGTTGTGAAAAACATATTAACAACTGTACCCACTAAAGTTACTATGATTGAATTTTTTAAACCCTTAAAAACATCGCCTGTACGAGCAATATATTTATATGCATTTGTTGAAAATGTTGTAGGTATGATAAAGAATGCTTTCTCGGTTAATTCTCTCTCCGTAGCAAAGGAGCCTGCCAACACATATAAAAATGGAAGTACTGTAACAAGTGCGAACAGTCCTATAAAGATATAGATAAATACTTGTACTGCCTGATCGCCCGGACTTCTCTTTATTTTTGTACCAACTATCTGTTTTGCCATTGCAATTTCTCCTTTTAATAAAATCCGGACTCACCGAACAGCTTCGCAATCTTGTTAGCTGTTAGTACCAATACTAAGCTGACAATGGATTTGAAGAATCCAGCTGCAGTTGCCAAAGAGTACTGTGCCATTTTAATACCTTTATTATAAATATAGGTATCAAACACTTCAGATGCACTGTAGTTTAAGTCATTTTGCATTAAGAAAATCTGCTCATATCCTGTATTCAGAATGGAACCCACTTTTAATATCAGCATTATTATGATAGTACCTCGGATAGCCGGCAATGTAATATGCCACATTAATCTCCATCTGCCTGCCCCATCAATTCTTGCAGCTTCATATAACTCCATGTCAACACCGGAAAGAGCTGCAAGAAAGATTATGGTTCCATAACCAGTTTCTTTCCAAATATTCTGACCTACAATTAATCCATAAAAATACTTGGGATTTGCCAAAATATTAGGTGCATCCCCTCTGCCCATAACTGCTTCCATTATTTTAAAGATAATACCATCTGTCGTACTAAAAAGCTGTTGGGTCAATGTTCCAACAATTACCAGGGAGATAAAGTGGGGAACATAAACTAAAGTCTGGGATAATCTCTTATACCCCTGAGATTTAATTTCATTTAACATTAAAGCTAAAATAATTGGTGCCGGGAAAAAGAATATTAAGCTTAGTAATGAAATAGATAGCGTATTCTTTAAAAGCATCTTGAAATCATATCCCAATAAAAACTTTGAAAAGTTACCTAAACCTACCCATTCACTTGCTAAATATGCACCAATGGCACTGTCGGCACTAAAAGGCCTGAAATTCTGAAATGCTATAACAATACCAAGCATTGGCAGATAATTAAAAATTAACATATAAGTTAATCCAGGTATTAATAATATGTACAACCATTTATGTGCAAGTACATAATGAAAAAACGATGTTTTCTTCGTACTAGAATGCATGGTGGCTACGTTACCTTTTAGTCTGCTCACAAAAAAGTCCTCCTCTTTCATTTTTAATTAGCTGTTTGCAATCTTACCACCTTAAATCTGTCCTTATTTTGATTCGTGATAAACTCATTTGACTGCCTGAAACAATTGTAACCGGATACCAGACATTTTTTCAATAATTAAAATCTCCCCTGATGCGGTTATAAAAAAAAGCCGAAAAACCCTGATAAATACAGGGATTTTTCAACTTGATATTCTTGTAATAATCATAATCTTTTTTATTAAAAACAGTTGATTATCATTATCTTCTAAAATATTTTAGTTTAAAAGAAAATGATTATTACAGGTATAAACATATTTAAACATCTTTCGTCTCTTCAGCATTTTCTTTCCTGAACTTACCTGGTGTGGTTTCTAAATACTTACTAAAAAATCTTATAAAATTTTGTGTGTTAGCATAATTTAATTGCTCTGCAATTTCTGCAACTGAAAGTCTTGTTTTTAATAACATCTGTTTTGCTACTTCTAATTTTTCTCTCGTTACCAAATCAGTAAAGGTCATATTCTTTTCTGCTTTAAGAATTTTCCATATATAACTTTGATGGTAGTTAAGTCTATCGGCACACTCTGATAAAGTAATATCACCTCTGGTTTCCCTGATTATATCCATTACATTTTTCATAATATCAGAGGATGCATTATAACGAAACTGCTTCAATGCTTCAAGGGCAGGCTGAACTATGTGAGAGTTCATATAGTGTTTCAATTTATCACTTTCATAGATATTACCTAATTGCAAGAATATATCATCTGTTCTCTCCGAAAAGACTTGATTCGGTGAAAGCCCTGCATCAGAAAGCACAGAAAGTACAGAAACCATAACTCTATGAAGATAGTAATTTCTGTCATGATGAATAATTCCTCTATTATTCAGACTGTTAACAAATTTGTCCACCATAAAAGATGCTTCTTCAGACAAACCAGTATTTACAGCACTAATAAGGGAAGTCTCAATTGCGAAATCATACCCGTTCATAATATTGTCATTTCGAGCAAAGTTCTCGTAATAAGTAATTGCATCTTCATTGTTCCCAGCTGCTGTGTTTCTTAAAGCTTCTATACATTCATTATAAGCAAATCTTAAGTACTTTAATCTGGTAAAACTCTGACTTACACCTGATGTAATCGTGTATCCATATTCCTTTTCAATGTAGTCTGTAAGATTTTTATGAACAAGCAGCGTCATAGCTTCAAGTTCGTCTTTTGTTTCTCCTCCTACAAGTAATAAGATTACTTCATTCTGACTAAAGGGAGGCGATATTAAATTCTCACAGATTTGTACGGGCATATTTTTAACGATTACCATACTAAGCGCCTCATTCTCTAGCTCACTAACCTGATCGGTTTCATTATCCCGCATACAGATAGCGGCAAGTAGATGATAGTATCTCATCTTTTTTAATTGAAATTGTTCAACACCGCTTTCGATGTTCTCCTTGGTGGATTCTCCACGAATCATTCTTATCATAAATTGCTCCACCAGCATTGCCTGCTGATTCTTAACCATTTGTTGGAGGCTTTCTCTGATATGTATCAAATGTCCTACATTTTCCTGTATATAAGAAAACTCATCTCTTTTTACGGCCTGTTCACCCACCGCTTCAGATACATATGAAGTGAGTTTCCGGACTGGCTTGTAAAGAATGGAAGTAAACAACCAGCAAATAAAAAGTAAGAATAGTAATAATAATATAATTCCTAGTGAAACAGATAGAATTTTCCCAGCACCTTCCCTCACTTTGTTATAATCATAGGCGGTAATGTATATTAACTCATTACTAGACCTGTTCTTAACACGAATTCTATATTCCGAATCCTCTGAAACGGATATGTAACTTATACCATCTTGACTCTTTAGTATATCAATATTTTTTATAGCATACTTTTTTAATTTAGCATCAGAGGAATATAGGGTTTCTCCTGCCTTGTTTAATATACAGATATCATAAGTTACCAGATTAGATATTAACCGCTGTCTTAAATTAGTCAGATTCAGTTTCACTAAAATCAGCTGATCGATTCTATTTGCTATACCTGGAAGTTTCATAACCAATTGAAATCCGGATACATCCATCGTATTACTCTTAAATAACCCATCGGCATATGGAGATTTTTCCGAGAGATTATTATACCAATATAACACAGAGGGAGCTTTTGATACATTTTCAATAAAATGATTAATCTGTTCTTTGTTTTGTGCTTCGCTTAACTTGTACATGCCATAATTAGTTAATGTCCAGTCATTGCTGATATTAATAAAAGCATAATTCGAAATAAATCCATTTAAAAAAACTGGCCCCTGTAAAAGCTTTTGTGCATCAACAAGCTGTATGTATTCGCGGTAGGGAATATCTTTAGTTTCTTTTAGCCAAGTTACTTCATCTCTTACAGTTATTTCTGAAAAATACTGCCTTATGCCTGAAAGAATGCTTTCTACATCGTTATAAATCTGCATCTCTGTAGCTTCCATGGAGAGGTCAGTTTGCTTGGTTACCTCGTCTACATAAATCTTATAAGAAATGATTCCTGCGATTAATAGAGGTACCGTTGTTACAAATAAGAACAATAGAAATATCGTAATCTGATATTTTCTTTTTCTCATATCTCTTCTTGGGATTTTCATAGCAACTACTATCCTTTCAGTGTTTTAAATAATAATAGACTATTTATGATGCATTTGACACACTTGGATGATCTAAACTTCATAAACTTTCAAGTCCTTATATTCACCAATCAAAGGGGCTAATTGACGAAATCCAATTTTACCTCCCATTAGGGCTTCTCCATAAGTTTTGCCATCATCGCAAAAATGAAATATTTCCAAATCATTTACAAAGAACTTAATACTATTGTCTTTCTTTAAAACAGCAAGTTTATATGGCTCATTTACATCCTCTACATTAGGTATTGGATCGGCCCCTTGTGCGACTAAGTGAAAACCATAACTTTTTCTTAAGTTGCAGGTATGAAAAGCCCTTTCCTCTATTTCCTTTCTTCTAAAATAGGATATATGGAAAGCATCTATATCACCATGATGATACATCTCATATTGGCCTGTTCTTTTTGTTAGACTTTCATCAAATATATCTTCACCTTTTCTACCTTTTGCTGAAAAAAACATAATGCACAGTCCAGGTTCCCTCTTTGGCAGAAAGCTCCATTCTATAAGAACATTGGCAGGAAATTCTTCTGGACACCACAAAACATAATTTGCTTTTTGCCCTTCTGCTGGATCTGTTCCATTCTCAAGACGCAGGCATCCATTTGGAAAGCTGGTAATTGCATTTCCTTCTAAAATAAAATCTTTGATATCCTCTGGTGAGGTGAAAGGATTTTCATAGATTAGCTTAACCAATTCTGTACCATAACGTTTCATAAACTACTCCTCCATACTGTAACAAGCAATTCATTTACTTTTGCCTATTCAGAAATATAATTGATTTTATAAGTTGAGAATAAACCATATTAATTTACTAATAGGTTTATTTCACAAGTATTTATTATATAAGATTCCAAGTTAAATGAAAAGAGAATTTCAACAAAATATTTAAAATATTATATTGCATTGTATACAATTACACCAATTACCTACCAATTCACCTTATTTATCAAAAATAATCATTTTATTTTTTCACATATAATAGAATGATTATTGTTTTTTCAGCCATAAAAAAATACAATTTAGTTTATGAAATAATAAATCTAAATTAATTTAAGATATAATTTCGAATGGAGGAACTTATATATGCTACATAAAAAACCAAAGATTTTTTTAGCTTCA
>DALYNO010000220.1:0-6955 GCA_031975295.1 Anaerocolumna sp.
TATCAAGATATATTAGTTTATGAATGTTTATATCATGGAGGCCTTACAAAATAAGAGTAATATTTAGTAAAATAATAAATCATTTTTACTGAAAAATATCATATAGTTTATGAAGGAAGCTATCCAGAGGATTAAAATGACAGAGGCAGAAAGAAATAGAATAGTGAGTAATGAGTATGCGGATTTCATCATTGACTATAATCATAATTTTAATATGTTCAGAGATTTAGCAGATAGCACTATAAATCCTATTAACAATAATTATGCTGTTGTACATGTTCCGATAGAGCAATTTGGTGTAGACAGCATCAACAAATTTGGATATTACGCCATACCAAGTTGTTATGGACTGTTATCAAATGAGGTCAATCAACAGACAACTTTAGATAAACTTAGAGCCCTTAGTTTTTTAAGACCAACTAATACATCCGAACCAGATAAATCAACTGGTTCAGGTGTTTTAATTGGTTTTATCGATACAGGAATAGATTATACCCATCCCGCTTTTTTAGATTCTGAAAATAAAACAAGGATAGTCAGCATATGGGACCAATCCATTCAAAGTGAGAATTCACATCTATCTACCCTTAATTATGGAACAGAGTATGCCAGGGAGCAGATTGATTCGGCATTACAATCACCTGATCCCTATGTAGTTGTTCCAAGCAAAGATGAGATTGGGCATGGAACAATGTTAGCTGGATATGCTGCAGGGTCCTATGATTCAATGAATGGATTTGTAGGTGTTGCACCAGGGGCTGAACTGGCTGTGGTTAAAATAAAACAGGCAAAACCTAATATTATGGAGTTCTTTGAAATACCCCAAAATGCTATTTGCTATCAGGAAAATGATATTATCATGGGTGCCAAATATTTAGATGAAATAGCAAAGACCCTGCAAAAACCATTAATAATTTGCCTGGGATTAGGGACTTCTCTTGGGGATCATACCGGGGGAAGGATAATCAGCAGATATCTGTCATTACTCGCTAACGGGATGGATAGAACTGTTCTTGTAGCCGGAGGAAATGAGGGGAACAGAGCAAATCATTTTTTTAACAATTACTTAGCACCATCAATTCAAGAAGAAGTAAATTTAGTAGTAGGAGAAGAGGAGGAAGGCTTCTCTATGCAATTTTTAGGAATTTCACCAAATTATTTTTGGATTGATATCTATGCACCAGGTGGTGTGTTCTTATCTAGAGTACCACCAGTTGATAATCAGACTTCTGTTGTTACTTATGAAGATACAACAGTTAATATAGATATTCTCTTAGACATACCTTATTTCTATGAACAATCCATTATATTCCGCTTTCATAATCCCAAACACGGAATTTGGAAATTGCGTGTAATGGGATCTACAGAAGAATTATCCATGGAATATCATTTTTGGCTTCCAATGCATAATTTTTTATCGGATAGTACCTATTTCTTAGAACCAGATAACTTTACTACTCTTACAGATCCTTCAAATAATCAAACACTCATAACTACAGTAGCATATGACCCTAATTTAATTACACTTGAATACAATTCAGGTAAAGGTTTTAATGTTAATGATGATCCGAAGCCAGATATCACAGCACCTGGTGTTAACGTAATATGTCCTTATCCAGGCAATGAGTATGTAATTGGGGCTGGTTCTAGTTTGTCAGCAGGCTTTAGTGCTGGTGTGGCTGCCAGAGTTTTTGAATGGAGTATTGTACAGGGTAATTTCCCTGAGATGAACCATTCTATTCTGAAGAAAGCAATGGTGCAAAGTGCATATAGATCACCAGATTTGGAATATCCAAACAGGGAATGGGGATATGGTATAATAAATTTAGATAGAATTAATGTTATGCTAGAGAGGTTAACTGACATAAAAACCCTTTAATAAATATAATTTTACACAAAACCTTAATTCATGTATAATAAAGATAGTTTTGTTAATGCCTTGTAATAGCAGGCAATCAGGAAACTATTGAAAGGAAATACCAATGAAAGAAATATTGAAGATACATAAGCAGTTTTGGAGTTTATTCCAGTCCGGAAACCGCTATATATACATGGAAACCTTAATACTCATTTATGATGAATATTTATATAACGATTTCTTTCTAACAAAAGAGTCTTGTATCCAGCTTATTTCCGAGCACTTTCAAAATAGAATCATTAATATAACAGCAGATGATGAAGAGGAAGAATTAGATGTATATGAGCCAATGGCCACCAAGATTTTAAACCGTCTTATTAAATTTACCTGGTTAAAAAAGGTGGAGGACTATAGCTCGTTTAAGACCAATATTATTTTACCTGACTATTCCTCTCTTTTTATAGAAGTATTGAAACGGATATTGAATCCAGATGAATCCGATACAGATTTATATATTCAAAATGTCTATACCAATATCTACTCCTTTTATCATGACAATAAGGCGGGACTGGAGTTGCTTAGGTCTGCCATGGTTAATACCACCAGACTTAACAGATCTCTACAGGATATGTTACACAATATGGATCGATTCTTTTCTGCTCTGTTGGAAAAAGAGAACTATGAAGCACTTCTAGCAGAACATCTTACAGTATATGTAGAAACCATAGTGAATAAAAAATACAGTATTCTGAAAACCAGTGATAATTTTTATATTTATAAAAATGACATTAAAAAGTTGCTAAGACTGATTCAAGAGGATGAAGGCAGAATAGGAATCCTAATGCAGAAAATGTCCATGGAAGGTAAAAATAGTGAAGATGCTCATAATGAATTATCTGAATTAATCTATGGACTGGAACATGGTATTATTAACATGGAGAAACGAATATCTCACATAGATACAGAACATAGTAAGTATGTGAGAGCTACAGTTGGAAGACTTGAGTATTTATTAAACAATGAGGATAATCTAAAAGGGAATATTATACGTTTATTAAACCTTCTGGGAAGGGAGGAGCAGTCAGAGATTTTAAAACAAACGTCTGATTCCATGGGACTGAATGATTTGACCGTTATAACCCCTGACTCTATTTATAAAAAACGTGGTAAGAATAAAGTATTTGAAGAAACAGTGGAAGCAATCGAAGAAGTGGAAGAGGAATTATCAAAAGATGAGATTCTAATGGTTAACCGCAGTAAAAACAGGTATTCCAAAGAACAAATTGAAAGTTTTGTACTTAATCGTATGGAGAATGGTATATTTTCAACAAAAGATGACCCAGTGAAAACGGAGGAGGAATTCGAATTATTAATACTTGCCTATGATTACAGTATAAGGAAATCCAGTCCTTTCTATGCCATTCCAGGAGATAAAGGGAGTATTCGGAATGATAAATTCCTATATCCGGATATGATATTTAAAAGGAAATAACGATTAACCTACATAAGAAAGAGAGATATATATGTTCGAATATTATAAAGGGCTGTTAGATGAAGAAAAGGAAGAACTAACGTCCTTAATCAAGATGTTGTATAACCAGACCTTTATTCTTGACAGGAAATTTGATAAGAAAACAGGACGTTATCAAATAAATAGAATGTATCGGGTGTGTGAGAGACATTACGAATTTCTGCGAGAGTATTTTCAGATTGCTGACATGGATTTAATAGAAAATAGGCAATACGGTATTATGGCATTAAAAACACCTACACTGCAAGGGGATAAATTAAGTCGTCTGACTACTTTATTTATATTACTTCTAAAGCTGATATTTGATGAACAAATGAATACTGCCTCTAATTCTGCTCAAGTCTATACTACTTTAGCTGAAATTTTTGATAAATTAAAATTATTCCGTCTTATGAATGGTAAAACCATTTCCCCTACAGAGTTAAAAAAGACTATAGCAATTCTAAAAAAATACCAAGTAATTGAGGTTATGGAAGAGTCCATGGAATTGGATGGGACAACTAGACTTATGATTTATCCCACTGTTGGTTTAATTCTAAATGGGCAGTCCATACAGGGAATTATTGAACAATATCAAGAAAGTGAGGAGGAAGATACAGATGAGCAGTTACCAAGCACTGACGAGAATGTGCCTGAACAATTGGCATTACATTAATGAGAAAATATTGTCCTTTCATAAAGACATTAACTTCTTTACTGGACATTCTGGAAGCGGTAAATCCACTGTATTAGATGCTCTTCAGATCGTATTATATGCAGACAGTAACGGAAGAGGCTTTTTTAATAAGGCGGCCAAGGAAGATTCAGACAGATCTTTAATTGAATATCTTAGAGGTATGAAAGTAGTGCAGGAAAATGATGAAGCAGGCTACTTACGCAATAAGAATTTTTCATCAACCATAGTTTTAGAGTTTGTAGATGTTGAGAGCATGAAATACCAGAGTATTGGTGTAGTATTTGATGTGGATGTTGCTGTAAATGATATAAATAGATTATTTTTCTGGCACAAAGGAAAACTTTTGGAAAACTGTTATAGAAATGAAGATAAGACCTTTACGGTAAATGAACTAAAAGAATTTTTAAAAGAGAATTTTAGTAAAGATGATTATTTTATCAGCAGAACCAATGAAAAGTTTAGAGGGGAACTATACGGTAATTACTTTGGCGGACTCCATGAAAAACATTTTCCAGCCCTATTTAAAAAAGCCATTCCATTTAAGATGGATATGAAGTTGGAGGATTTTGTTAAAAATTATATCTGCGTGGAAAATGATATCCATATAGAGGACATGCAAGACAGTGTGGCACAATATACCCGCCTTAAAAGGAAATTGGATGATACCAAAAATGAAATTAATTTCCTTGAAAGCATTAAGGGGCAGTTTATAGAGTATGACCAGTGCCAAAAGGATGCGGAGCAAAACTTTTATAATTTAAATAAACTGGACATTACAGCAATTCATGATAGACTAAAGCTTCTCCAGGATTATCGTGGTACCTACGAGGGGGATGTAAATCAATTAAATAAAAACATACTGGATTTAGAAGCTGAACTGGTTCAATTACAATCAAAAAGGGATGAAATTCTAATCTTTATTCAAAACAGTGGATATGACCATTTAGAGAGGGAACTTGCATCTTTAAATGGAGTCTTAGAGTATCAATATATCAATAAGGCGTCATATGATAAAATGGCTGAGAAATTAAAGGTCTGGAGAGATACAGACCTCTTAAATAGTATAGAGAAAGAAAAGATAATGGATTTTGCCTCTTACAAAGCTGCCAAAGATGATATGGAGAGCTTGAAGGAAAGCTTTCGTTTGATAAGAGAAAATCTGTCAAAAGACAAAGAGGATATTTCTTATGAAATCCAAATAATCAATAAGGAATTAAAAGATATTAACGGGCAGATCACCTCTCTAAAAAGTGGACAAAAAGCCTATCCGGATTATTTAATAAAAGCACAGAGTTATCTGACCTGGCAATTAGAAGCATTTTATGAGACTCCAGTTAAAGTGGAAATCTTAGCCGATCTTTTGGAGATAAAGGATGATACCTGGAGAAATGCAGTGGAAGGATATATGGGAGGTAATAAACTTACCCTTATGGTAGCTCCTGCCTATATTAAGAAAGCCATGGAAATATATAGGACCATGGATCTTAATGAGTATTACAGGGTATCTTTGGTGGATTCGGAGAGAGTACTTCGTGAAGGCAGAGGTGCACAACAGAATTCTCTTGCGAAGGAAGTTTTAGTTACGGTTGATTACGCTAGAGCATATGTGGATTATTTACTTGGCGGCGTGATAAAATGTGGATCAATTGATGAACTTAGAGAACACAAATGCAGTATAACTGCAGACGGTGTTTTATATCAGGGTTTTAAGCTACAACATATGGATCCTAAGGAATATACCCAAAGGGCTTACATTGGAAGTAAAGCCATTAAACTTAGACTTTGTCAGTTGGAAGAAAAGGCAGAGAACTTGAAGAAAACCAAAGAACCAATGGAGCAGGTTCTCAGGGAAATAAATACCGTACTTTCTTATGAAGCATTTGGGGAAGAAACAGATATTTATGTAAAGTATGTAAAAGACATAAAAGGTATTAAGGAACATGAGATTTTAAAGGGCGAAATTGAAGAAAAGATAGAAGAATTAAAGAAAAAAGACATAACCACATGGAAAGAAAAACAAAAAGCTTTAGATCAGTCCATTAAGCAAAAATCCAGCTTAAAAGAAACAAATGCTATAGAACTAAGTAGAAAAAAAGCAGCTCTTAATAATTTTGATCAAGAAGCGGTTAGATTAAACGGAGAATTACTGGAAAAGGAAGGTCTGTTAAATAAAACAGCCGAAAGAGAAGCATTATATAATAACTTCTTAGAGTATAAGAAAGACATAAAGATTGAGGTACTGAGAAAATCTTTATTGGAGAAAAGTAAACACTTAGATGATAAGACCCAGGGGGCATATGATAGGTTAATTTACGTAAGAGAGAGCTATTTAAAATCTTATGCTTACAGAGGCTTTTCATTAACCCGCAGAGATAATGAGGAGTACAATCAACTCTTAGCTAATTTATCAAGTGAAAGAATTAATGAGTTCACGGAACGAGCGGAGGAACAGGCAAAAATTGCTGTATACCACTTTAAAACAGACTTTATTTATAAGATTAGAGATGCCATTAAAGAAGTCATGCAGCAAAAGGATGATTTAAATAGGATCTTAGGTAATCTGGATTTTGGTAAGGACAAATATAAGTTTGTGATTGCTAGGAATAAAGGAGAAGCGGGTAAATTCTATGATATGTTTATGGATGAGAATTTGGATATTAATCCTTATCATCTAAGTAAACAAATGGATAATCAAATGAATATATTTGCTATGCAGCATGGTGAAAGTTATGGAGATTTAATTAATGAATTAATTGAATTATTTATGCCACCTGATAGTAGTGATCCTAAAATACTAGAGCAGGCAAGGCTTAATATGGAGTATTACTCTGATTATAGAACCTATTTATCCTTTGATATGGAACAATTAGTAGAGGGAATGCCACCGATG
>DALYNO010000221.1:0-6952 GCA_031975295.1 Anaerocolumna sp.
ATCTTAAATTCACATAAATGCTTTAGATTGTTAATGAGTGTAGATTCTTAATATTCATTACCTAAGTTATTATAATTTACTATTAATTTAAATAATTATAACATGAACTTTCGCGATACGCAATATTATTAAGAATAAATAAAAAAACTTACGTAATACGTATTGACAAAATATAAAGGAGGTGCTATTATTAACTTACTTGATACGTAAGAGTATTTAACATCTACTATTACCATCCACTTCATAGATAGGGGAGGGTTGTAAGTAACAATACAAAATAGTAGGCTAATATGTACGTATACGGAAGTATTATAATCGTAGATTAGGCAAGTAAATTTTTTTAATTTTAAACTTACGCAATAAGTAAGAAAAAAGAAGAGGATAATAAGAGTATGAAACTTAATCCATTCTCTCATAGGTGTATGCTAAAAAGCATAGGGATATCAGTCAAAGATTAAGGGGTGGGCATTGACTGAAAAATATGACCAATTTAATGGTTGGTATTCATTATAAACTACTCGTCATTTTGGTACTTTGGACGTTAACTAAAAGACAAATAACTTGGACTTAACCATGAGAAATAATGTATTTGAAAGTGAGGATTTATGAAAAAGGATCAATTACTAAAGCTTGGAGTCGCTACTCATATAGCAGAAAGAATTCTTGAAATTGTAGAACAGGAACAAAATAAAGTAATCCCAAAGCAACGATTTGATCAGGTAAACGAACGTAAAAAGGAGCTTGAGAGACAATTGATACTTCAAAGTAATCAAATTGCAGAGCTAAATCATATCAGATTAAAGAATATCGAACTTGAGAAGATTGCTAAAAATTTTTGGGAGAGTTACAACTTTGCTAAGACGGATATGGAAATAAAGTTAAAAGAGTTTTTAATTCAAACATCCTTTCAAGCAAAGCTATTTCATGCCAGGTACGCTGACCTCTTAATAAGTAAGGTAGATGCATCAAAACTTACCATAGGAGTTGACGGTACTATTGTAGGGATAGAGGAACAAATAGAACAATTGAAAGAATCTTATAAGGATTTATTTTAGATTGGAGCAATTTATGATACACCATCTCAAAGAACAAATAATGGATAAACTACAAGAACTATATGCAGAGTATACCATTTATGATGAAGATTTACCAGTAAATTATGAAAAACCTGCTTTACTAGTAAGTGTCTTAAGCCGCAGTATCAGCAGTGGACTAGCAGGCATAAAAAAGAACCTAATCAATTTGGATGTATCTTATTATGCGGGGTCAGCAGATGCTATAAAAAGTGAATGTTTTGCTGTTGGCTCAAAGCTTATAGAGGAATTTCATTTATCAGATTACCAAATTAGAAATAAAAAGGTTCAAACAACAGAAAACGTAATGCATTTTACTTTTGATTCTTGGTACATTACTAAAGAATTAGAAAATGAAACGGTAATGGTGAAACAAAAAATTAACATTAATTTATAGGAGGAGTAACATGGCTGGAACATGGAATAGTCAGAACAAAATATTACCTGGTGCGTATATTAACTTTTTAACAAATAAACCTTTATCCATTACACCAGGAGAGAGAGGCACTGTACTTTTATTACAGGAGGTGAGTGTTGGAAATGAGGGGGAATTATATACAGTAACTGCAACTGAGAATAATTATCCAGAAGGAATAACTAAGGAAGATATTTTCTTAGCGAGTGAAGCATTAAAAGGAGCCCAGACAGTAAAGGTTTATAACCTTGGACAAGCACATGAAACATTAACGGAGGTCTTGTCTGCATTAAGAACAGTTGATTTTGATGTATTGGTTTATCCATATGACGGTGCTGGTTATGAAGGTAATAAAGCAGCCATAGCAGCTTGGATAAAAGCAATGATAAGTGATGAAGGTAAAGGAATGCAGGGGGTTTTAGCTAACTTTGCTGGTGATTCAGAATCCATAATAAATGTAGCTCACGGAGTAAAATTAAGTGATGGTAGTATTTTGACAGCGGACAAGGTTACAGCATGGGTAGCTGGTGTAACGGCTGGTGCCACAGTAAGCAAGTCTAATACAGGCAAGAAATACCTTGGAGCAATTGATATTGTTCCGAGATTGACCAAAAGTGAAATGGAAGCAGCCGTGATTGCAGGTAAATTCATATTTAAAGTAGATACAGTCCAGAATGTGACAGTAGTATACGATATCAATTCCTTAATCACCATTACTGAAGCCAAGGGAAAAGCCTTTAAGAAAAACAGAGTCGTTAGA
The DNA here is from genome assembly GCA_031975295.1 of Anaerocolumna sp. Lineage (GTDB taxonomy): Bacteria > Bacillota > Clostridia > Lachnospirales > Lachnospiraceae > Anaerocolumna. The sequence continues at coordinate 2,249 of DALYNO010000221.1, forward strand.
ACTTTAATTGGAATTAATAATGATATAACGGAGATTTTTGAAGCCAATTATGTTGGCACTATGAACAATAATGAAAACGGCAGGGCCTTGCTAAGATCAAATTTAATTGAATATTTTAATGGACTTCAGGCAATGGCAGCAATTCAAAATTTTACTGCTGAAGATGTAACAGTGCTTCCTGGTTACGATATGGATTCTGTAATAATTAACTGCTATATCCAACCAGTAGACAGTATTGAAAAGATTTATATTACAGTTAACTTAGCATAAGAGAGGAGTGTATTCTATGTCAGATTACATACGTTTAGCAGATACCCTATCCGCAAAGGAAGGACAAGCATTTATTACCATAAATGGAAAAAATAAAACTTTATTTGAAGTATCCAGCTTAAAAGCCCAAATTGATTTAACAGTTCAGGCCCGAAGAATGTTGGGGCATCGCATGACACAGCACAAAGTTGTAGGAGCAGAAGGAACTGGAAGTATGACCATGTACTTTGTGAATTCCGAAATGCTTAAGCTGGCCAATACCTATTTAAGTACTGGTAAGTTTGGGGATATTAAAATTTTTGTTACCAATGAAGACCCCCAATCTACAATTGGAAGGCAAGAGGTAGTATTACACAATGTTTTATTTAAAACGATTCCAGTGACTACTTTAGATGATCAATCAGATGATCCAATCACAATTGATTCGGATTTTACCTTTGACAGTATAGAAACATTAAAATCTTTTAAGCTACCTGAGAACCAGAGAGATGTCGAGTAGCTTACAGACTGATGAAATGTAGGCAGTCTTAACCCTCAGGTCCGTAAATATTATCTTCCTTAATTATTTAATCATGTACTTATTTTTACGGACCTGAACAGGATAAGTGACACATTGCATCTTGAAATCACCTTTGATTAGTTCCTAACTTTAGACCAGAGTATCTACTTAATAACAATAAACAGTAAGATACATAGCAAGTTTTAAACAAGCTAAGAAGGATATAAAAATATAAGATTACGTAGATAAAATTAGCGTAATTAAGAGAAACAACATACACTAACAAAATTAACATGAAGGAGTAATACTATGAGTTCATTAAAAGCATTCTTAAACCCAGTTCAAGTTGATAATAAAGAAGTAATTGTGTCAAACCGTTTTATGGAGGAGGGAAAAACTGTCCCTTTTGTTATCAGACCCATTACTCAAAAGGAAAATGAACAGTTAATAAAAAGATATACCAAAAAAGACAAAAAAGGTGTTGAGAATTTCAACAGAACAGAATACATACAGGCATTAACAGCAAGTGCAGTGGTATTTCCTGATCTTACAGATGCAAAATTACAGGATAAATATGGACTTGGAGAGACAGAAACATTAAAAAATATGCTCTTAGTTGGAGAGTATGCTACCCTCGCCCAGGAAGTTCAGACTCTAAGTGGTCTTGACACAAATGTTAATGAGGATATTGAAGAAGCAAAAAACGAATAAAGCAGGGAGATGCAGAATTTAATCTGGCACACTTTGCCCTGCAGAAATTGCATATTCTACCTTCTATACTGGATGATATGACACAGAGAGAAAAGGCTTTTGTTTATGCCAGTATAGCAGTCAGAGTGGAAGAAGAAAAAAGACAGTCAGAACAATTAAAGAGGAAAGGGGGAAGGAGAAGATAATGGCAAATATAAATTCTATTTTTATATCAATTACGATGTATTCAAACTCATTGGATAAAATGATACTTAAAACTAATCAGGCAGTTAATAAATTAGCAATTGCCGCTGGTCTTGCAACTTTAACAGCATCCAAAATACAAAAAGCAAGTAATACCATGGATGGTGCATTAGATAAAATGTTAAAGCTTAGTTCAGCTACGAATATAGTTACGAAAAATCTTATGAAAGCTAGTAAAGCAACTAGTGGTGCGGCTAATGACATGCTAAAAGTGGGAAATGTAATGGACGATGCTGCAGACAAAATAGATCGGGCAAGTAGAACCACGAAAAAAACTGCAAAACACTTAGATGATATAGGGAAAAGTGTAGGAAAAGTAAGTAAAGAGTTTGACGGAGCAAAGGAAAGTAGCAATAAAACTGAAAATCATTTAAAAAAGCTCATGGATACTATTGGAAGAATTAAAAATATGACAAAGGTATTTAATTTAGCAGATAGTTTAGCTGTTTCTAATGCAAAATTAGAAATGGTAAATGATGGTCCTAAAGGGGCTTTAAAGGAGAAAGTATTTGCAGCAGCTGGGCAGTCAAGAAGTTCCTTTAGTAACATGGCTGGATATGTTGCCTCTTTAGAAGGGCTTCAAGGAGATTTGTTTGGAAGTAACGATGAATCAATAGCTTTTGCTCAACTTGCTCAAAGGTCGTTGGTATCAGGTGGAGCAACTTCAGAAGAAAGTAAATCTTCTATGGATAAACTGATAGAAAGCATGTCCAAAGGTAGCTTAACAGGAGATGATTTAACATCTATTTCTCAGAGTGCACCTTTGATTTATGAAGCAATTTCAACCTATACAGGGAAATCAGGTGAAGAACTTCAGAAGCTAGCGGAGCAAGGCCAACTAAAAGCGGTAGATATTAAGAATGCCATGTTTTCCATGAGTGGAGAAATTAATGAGACATTTGCCCAGACGCCCATGACCTTTTCAGATATCTGGACAAGAGTAAAGGATGGAGGTTTACAAGCCTTTTCGGGAATATTAGAAAAAATGACAGAATTAATTTCTTCACCAGGTTTCATGCAATTTATTAATACCGTTATATTAGGATTTGGAATGATTGCAGATGGAGTTGCTAACTTTATTGGAATGATTGTAAATGGTTGGGATATTATCGCTCCTATACTTGGTATGGTTGGTACTGTGCTTTTGGCAGGTATCATTTATTCACTAGGAGCAATGATACCACCAATGCTTACACAAATTGGATTATGGATTGGCATGGCGTTACCCGTTCTTGCTGTTGCAGCAGCTATAGGCATTGTAATTGTTATTGTAAGAGGATTAGGAGCCACATGGGAGGAAATATTTGGATTTATCGGTGGAATAATTGGTGCTTTTGTTGGTGGGTTTTACAATAATTTTGTAGTAATTTGGAATGTAATTGCTGCATTTGTAAATTTTTTTGGAAATGCTTTTAAAGACCCAGTGGCATCTATAAAACTGCTCATTTTAGATTTATTAATTAATTTTATGTCAGCTATTGAGACCATGGCGAAAGGTATTAGTGATTTAGTTGGTTTGCTTGGTATCGATTTAAATCTAACCGAAGATGCTACCATGATGAAAGAAGTACTCATCAAGGATAAAGCAGATATAATGAAAAGTTCAGAGTATAAAATATATATGGAATCAAAGCAGATGATAGATTTATCTGATGCAGCAGGTATGGGAAAAGATATAGGCAGTAAGTTGCCCGACTTTATGAGTGGAACATTTGATAAATTAAAATCTAGTATGGCCAAGGACCCAAATGGTAAAGACCCAGCCTATGACTATTCCCAATATACAGCCCCAACAGTAAATCTGACATCTGACCCGAGCATAATAAACAATCCAGCAACTGGATCAATGGATCCTGTCGCAGTAAAAGGAACTGGCCAAGGAGGTTCTATCCCGGTTGAAATGCCAGAAGAAGACTTGGATTACTTAAGAGATATTGCAGAAAGAGATTATATAGCCAATGTCGCCACTAACTCTCTGGCTCCAAGTATTGCGATTCAATTCGGGGATGTTCATGAAACAGCGGATGCCAATAAAGTAGCAGGAAGAATTAAAAAGATTCTGCAAGAAGAAATTGCTATGGTAAGTGAGGGGGTATATTAATGTACGCAGTATTTTTTGATTATAATGGTACCACCTTCAGACTGCCAACCAATCCGGAAGAAATAAAATTTACTACTTCTCAAGCCAATTCTAAATATGAAGTATTAAAGCTGGGGCAGATTGTAATACCAACCCATATGGAACTTATGGAGTATAGCTTTGAGTGTGAATTACCATTGAAAATACAAAGCTATGTGTTGAATCAAAATGAATTCATGACTGCTAATGAGTATTTGATACTATTTAGAAAATGGCGAGAAAAAATGGTTCCCATACGGTTTATGGCGGGTAGAATTAATGATTCCGACAAACTGTTAGGAAATCATATCAATAAATTGGTGCTTATAGAAGAGCTATCTATAACGGAAAGAGCAGGAGAAGAAGGGGACAAATATGTATCTTTTAAGCTGATAGAATACCGTAAATTTGCAAAATACATAGGTAAAGAAATTGATGAGAATACAGGTGAAGAAATAAAAGGTAAGAATCAAGAAACAAATCCTAAGAATACAGGAACTCATGTAGTAGTACCTGGGGATAATCTATGGAATTTAGCTAAGAAATATTATGGGGATGGCAGCAAGTATACAAAAATATCCAATGCGAATAAAGATAAAATCAAAAATCCTTCTCTCATTTATCCCGGACAAAAGTTGGTGATACCATGATAAGTTTTATTGTTAAAGTTGATGAGAAAATCTATGAAATAAGTGAAATGGTTACAAAGATATCATTTCGGGATAGCTTAAATGACGGCTGCAGCAAACTTGAATTCTCTTACATAAATAAAGATTTAAATATCAAAAATGGCAGTATTGTAAGATTTATTTATAAGGAGGTCAACATCTTTCAGGGCTACGTATTTAAGGTTAGCAGGGGG
>DALYNO010000222.1:0-6925 GCA_031975295.1 Anaerocolumna sp.
AATGTTTTTTGGATTGTGAAGCACTAAGTGCGTAACAATCCTTTGGTATCATTCATGAATTTTACTTCTCTTTACCCTTTAACACAGTAGTTGAACCCAGCTCAATCACAGGAAGAGTTGTATAGCTTTGAATCTGTAATGAGGGATTTTTAATCTTATTCAATATCATCATACCTGCTTGTACACCTATATCATAAACATTTACATCTACTACGGTTGGACTTGGTTCAATAATTTTCGAATATGGATATTTATCAAAGGTTAAAAAGGCAATATCTTTAGGTATTTGAAGTCCAAGTTCCTGAATCCCCTTTACTACGCCAACCGCTATGGTATTACTACTACAGATGATTGCACTAGGCGGATTCGGTGAATTACTGATTAAGTTTATGAATGCTTGATAACTTTCTTCTACACTGGAATCTGTGTAACATACCATGGAAGCCGGAACAAAGTAACCATATTCTTGCATCGTTCCTAGAAAACCCTTTAGCCTTTGCATGGATATATTATCAGTCTTCCTGCCACCAATAAAAGCTATGTTTTTATAACCGCAATTAATCATATGAAGGGCTGCATATTGTCCAGCCAAGGCATGATTGGTATCCACCCAGCACAACTGATTTTCAAAGCCTGGATGACCGATAATAATATGTGGAAACTGCTCCTTGATCAATAAAGAGGCTGTCTCTTTATTAATAGCAGAGCCATGTATCACCATACCATCAGCACATTTTTTATTTAGCACTTGCTCTACAGTTGCACCCGGATAACTTTCCGCTGACGTATCTGATAGCGTCATGGTATAATTATTTTTACTAAGTTCATTATTCACACCACACATAATGTCAAACATATGAGGATTTTTATAGGCTTCTTCCTTTTCTAAAGATGTTAGAAATACAATGTTTCTGGTCGTTTGTTTCGCAAAACTGACAGCTCTGGCATTGGGCGTATAATTCAATTTACTAATTGCTTCATTCACTCTTAATACGGTTGCTGGAGAGATGGTAGTCCATTCATTTAGGACTTTGGATACTGTGGATACTGATACCCCTGCTTCTTTTGCAACATCTTTAATTGTATAAGCCATAACTATCCTCCTTAAATTTGAACAATTTTAGTTAAATAGTATAGCGTTTTCCTAACAAAGTCAAGTATTTTGCATAAATAATATTGATTATATCCAATATAAATAGTAATATTGCTCATATAACCAAGGCAATTATTGGTTTATCAAAGAAACCGTAGGAAAACGGTTTACAAAAAGGGAGGATTATATGATGTATAAGAAAAGATTAATTAGCTGGATATTGGTAGCAATTCTTTCTATCGGGCTTTTAACCGGATGCCAGACATCAGACAGCAAAAAAGCAGACAGTGAAAAAGTAGATACCACAACTGAAGTTACAGAAGCTGCTAAGGAAACTGAGAAAGAAGTAGCTACACCAGAAGAAACTAAACCCGTAGCAATAAAAATATGGCATGACGGCAATGAAGCTATTATGGGCAGCATTGAAAAACATGTAAATGAAACATTATCTGCAGATAAGATTACAGTAACTTTTGAAAAAAAGACCGGACTTACCGACCAGCTAAAATTATATGGCAATGATAAAGTAAATGGTCCGGATATGTATTTTTACGCACATGATTCCCTTGGCACTTTTGTAGAAATGGGCGTTGTTTCTCCTCTTAAAGATATTCTAGGAGATAATAGCAGCTTATTGGAAAACCTTTTTCCAATGACTGTGAATGCTGGTACTTATCAGGGAGAAAAGTACTTTCTACCGGTATATTTCGAAACCTTACTCTTTTTATATAACAAAGATTTATGGCAAGGTGATGTTCCTTCCACCACTGAAGAATTATATACCTATATGACAGAACACACTGATACTACAGCAGGTACTTATGCTGTTGTAAATCAGCATTCTACCGCCTACAACGTTGCACCTTTCATCAATGGCTATGGCGGATATATTATTGATGATACCAGTAACCCAGGACTTGATAACGCAGCTACTAAGGAAGCAATTGTTTATAATCAGAAGTTTGCAGCACTTGAAGCAGATGGAGATTACAATACTGTAACTACTTTATTTAACGAAGGTAAAGCACAAGCAATTATAGGTGGTCCTTGGTTAGTACCAGGCATAAAAGAAGCCGGAATCAATCTTGGGATCAAATCACTGTCTGATTTTGCACTGCCAAATGGTAGTTATCTTGCACCTTACTCTGGTGTTCAAGGTGTAGGTGTTCTTAAAACAGCAATTGATAAAAAAGATGCTTTAGTAAAAGTATTAACTGCTCTTACAAATAAAGATCTTGGAATTCTATTAGCGAAAGAATACAATTGTGCTCCTGCTACGGAAGAAGCTTATGATGATCCTGAAGTTTCAGTGAATGAAATGATTGTAGCTATTAAAGATACTGCAAGAACAGCAATGCCTATGCCAAATGTTCCTCAAATGAGTGTTATGTGGGGTCCTACCGAAGAATTACTGGCTGCAGTTAATAAATCTAATGCCTCTATAGATGATGCCGCCGCACAATATCAAGCTGAAGCTAAAACAGCAATTGCTGACATGCAGTAAATAGGTTTATCGTTCCCTTACGGGAAGAATTTTATAACTACACAGTTTTTGCTGTGAATTAAAATTAGGGGTATCAAAAGCCATCTTTTGATACTCCATAATAATTAATAACAAATCAGATTTATGATCTTATTTTGCAAGTGCATGAAATAATTAGAGTGCTAAAGGCCTGAATAAGGTGCGAGTGACAAAGAGGGCTTAACACCCTAATTAAGAATTAAATTACAGAAAGGGAGAAGACGGATGAAAAAGAAAAGCAGACTGTATCCATGGCTTTACACTATACCAGCTATTATTTTGATTGGAGGAATTATAGTATTTCCCATTCTATATACCGGTTATATCTCCCTGACAAATATGAATTTGTTCCATTGGTTCGACTTTCATATCATTGGCTTGGGAAATTACCAGAGAGCATTATTTAAATTGGATGGCGGTTTCTTATCAGCTTTGATTACTACGATAGTATGGACACTGTTTAATATGGTATTGCAAATAGTCATAGCCTATTTTATAGCTTTAGGTTTAAATGTTCCCGGTCTTAAACTGGCGAGACTATACAAAACCTTACTTATGTTTCCCTGGGCAATGCCCGCGTATGTATCCATACTCTTGTGGAGAGTAGGAATGTTCAATACGGAATTTGGTTTATTAAATAAAATTTTTATGTCCATGGGATTACCTAAGATGAACTTTTTATCTGAAAATATTCCTGCCTTTATATCCTGCAGTGTCCTAAATTTATGGATGGCTCTTCCTTTTATGATTATGATGACCGACGGAGCACTTCAAAGTATTGATCATACTTATTATGAATGTGCTGAATTGGAGGGGGCAAGTTTTCTCCAAAAAAATATCTACATAACCATTCCCTCCATTAAACAAATACTTGCACCTGCTGTTATTATGACAACGTTTACTACTTTTAAACAATTCGATATAATTTACCTCTTAACCATGCAAAAAGGCTCTCTCTCCGGAGCCTCCTTGCAAACTATTATTACTTATGCTTATGAAAATGCCTTTGTATCCAATAATTATGGTTTGTCCTCTGCTATCTCTATGGTCATTTTTGTAATTATTATCATTTTCACACTTACTATGAACAAAAGCTTGAAGGAGGAAAGTGCCTCATGAAGAAAAAAACGAAGAAAATAATCGGACTGTCCTTTCTAAATCTATTTTTTATGGTAATTTGCTTCATTGGATTAATTCCTATAATTTATGCTCTCTTTCTATCCTTAAGCAAAAGCAATATGGTACTCTCTGGCAGTTCTTCTCTATTGCCTAAAAGTATTACCCTGATAAATTACAGAGACATACTAGTAGAAAAGCCTTTTTTGACCTGGCTGTTTAATTCCGTACGCCTTAGCCTTTATACTATGATACTTGCTATGAGTTGTGCAGTTATTGCTGCCTATGCATTCTCCAGATACCGTTTCTATGGAAAATGGGCAACCCTTAAGCTGTTATTACTGCTAAATGCTTTTCCCCAAATACTGTCCATGTTTGCTATTTTCCGTTTATTTAAAGAAATAAACTTATTAAATACACAGGTTGGACTTGTAATGATTTATGCCGGTTCTATGTGCATCTTCGGAATCTGGAATCTAAAAGGATATTTTGATACCATACCTCTTGAGATAGAGGAAGCCTCCAGGATTGATGGGGCAAATGATTTTCAATTAATTATAAAAATTGTGTTGCCGCTGGCAATGCCTTCTATTATTGTAACTTCGGTTATGGTACTTATTTTTGTATGGAATGAGTATTTATTTTCCACAACTTTTTTGCTTAGCGAAAGTAATTATACTCTTGCAGGGGGCTTGTATCAACTGCAAGCTAACGATTACAGCAGAAGCTGGCCCATGTTCTCAGCTGCAAGTATTTTAATTTCTTTGCCTATCTTAATTATGTTCTTTTTTATACAAAAGAATATGGTATCAGGACTGACTTCCGGCGGGGTAAAAGGTTAATTGGTACAGCAAAAGCATAAGAATATTAAAGTATATCATCCAATCATGCAAATTATCATTTGAATAAACAGATACATATAACCAAAAACAGAATAAGAAATTTAACAAAGAAAGGTGCCAAATTAATTCTTACTACCAATTATTATGGCAATAATACAAGATAAAACATGTATTATATAGCGGTGTTAACATGAATAAAAGTGCAATTTTACATATACCCAGGTCCCAATATGCCTTTGCTCAAAATGAGCACACTCTCACAATACGAATCAGAACCGGTAAGAATGATATTACCGCTTGTAATCTTTACTTCGGTGATCGTGCCTATCCCAGAACCCCAGTAGAATTTACGGCGCTTCCAATGTCTTTCACTGCCTCTGATGAATTATTTGATTACTATGAGGTAACGTTTGACAGTCCTTACCTAAGGGTTTGTTATTATTTCGAACTGAAATCACAAGAGGAATGGTTCTATTATTATGGTGAGCAATTTAAAAAAGAACTCCCGGATATAGTGCTAGATGGTCAGGTTATAGAAGGCAGAAGCGAATATTTTCAATATCCCTTTATCCTCCGTTCAGAAATTCTGACCATTCCAGATTGGTTTAGAGAAGCCGTAGTTTATAATATTTTCCCAGACAGTTTTGCAACGGGTAAGGAAAGTATGGTATGCGAAAGCAAACTTCTCTCTCTTACTGATGGTAACTTAAGCAGATCAAGACTTGGTGGTACGATTAGAGGCATACTAGAAAATCTGGATTATATTAAGAATCTAGGCTTTACCTGTATTTATTTAAATCCAATTTTTACTGCTGGTGAATATCATAAATATGACTTAATTGATTATTATCATATTGATCCTTGTCTTGGTACAGATGAAGATTTTCGGGAATTGGTTAATGAGATACATAATAAGGACATGAAAATTATTATTGATGGCGTTTTCAATCATTGTGGTTGGTATTTCTTTGCTTTTGAGGATGTTATACAACATGGTGAAAACTCTGTCTATAGAGACTGGTTCTATGAACTTAACTTTCCAGTGAAACGTCCTACCACAGAACCACCAACCTACTCCTGCTTTGCCTATGAAAAGAAAATGCCTAAGTTAAACACTTCCAATCCCCAAGTGATAGCATACTTTGAAAAAGTGTGTAAGTACTGGATTATGGAGTTTGGCATTGACGGCTGGAGACTTGATGTGGCAAATGAAGTGGATATGAACTTCTGGAGAAGCTTTAGGCAAGCAGCACGGGAAGCAAACCCTAATATAGTCCTTATCGGAGAAGTCTGGGAGAATGCTGAGATATGGCTGCGCGGTGATATGTTTGACTCAACCATGAATTATGACTTTAGAAGACATTGCAGGGACTTCTTTGCTTTACAAACAATTGATGGAAAGACTTTTGCAGAAAGAATTAACCAAATGTACTACCGCTATCCGCTAAGCATTTCCTTAGGACAGTTAAATCTTTTAGATAGCCATGATGTGCCAAGATTTTTAACATTATGTAGCGATAATTTAGCCAAATGGAAGCTGTCAGCTTTATTTCTCTTTTTATCTGCTGGTGTACCCTGCCTGTTTTATGGGGATGAGAAAGGTATTTCCGGCATATCTGAAAATGAATATAGACGTCCAATGCCTTGGGAAGAAACAGAGGATTATAATCATATAACTACCTTTGTAAGAAATTTAATTTCTATCAGAAAGAATTATTTGTTTCATGATATAGAAACATCCAAGGATACTATAAACACTTCTAACTTCTCTGATCATATGCTGATTATTGAAAAATATAGTAAAAAGGGTAAAGTTCTTATCTATCTGAATGTAAGTGAGAAAGCCTGCAGCTTAGAAATCAAACCAAATCTTGTTCTACTTATGGCAGAGGGAATAGATCATGATACAATTGCTTCTTATGGTTATGGCATCTATTTAGAATCTAGTACTCAGTAAATTATTTTTATTTCTTTTAGATATGAATGACAAAATAAAAAATAAAACCTTAGAAGTCTTACCGTATGCACTCCAAGATTAGATTTATCATCTAACTTTAAGGTGCATACCAGAACTACTAAGGTTTCTTTTTTTATGGACAAAGCAACCCCTTATACCGTTCGAATTTCATAGAAAACCAAAGAGGGATTTCCAATACAGGCTTTATTTATATCGGCTTTACAAGCAAAACTCCATTCCAACAAAATGGATTTACCGGCTTGAAACTGATCTCTGAACTTATTTTTAATAACCACACAATGATCAATTAAATCATATAACTCCTCTTGAGAGAGAAAATTCTCCTCTCCCACAAAATTAAGGTTTTCATGATCAAATATGATAGTAACATCCGC
>DALYNO010000223.1:0-6920 GCA_031975295.1 Anaerocolumna sp.
CCGTTACTTTAACAGTTCCTTTTTTCGTAGCAGTAACCGTACCATTACTGGATACGATAGGAACATCCTTATTACTAACTTTATAAGTAACCTTTACTTCCTCCTGTCCAAGAGGATCACCATAGGTAAATGAGGTTACTTTTGCTAGTTCCTTGGGAAGACTTACTGAGATATTAATTTTTTTACCCTTTGTTACAGAAGTCTTAGCAGATACCCTAACCTTATCTACTAGTTTATCCGCATCTTTTACCTTCTCTGTGGAAATAACATATTCACCACCGCTAAGTGTAGAAAACTTTAAGTACCCATCCTTTGTTATAGTCTTTTGATTATTTGGCACTTCTTCCAAGGCACCAGTCTTAGGATTCTTATGGTATATATATACCTTTTGACCAGGGTTAATTGAAAGTTCTTCTACAGGTACTGTCACTACCATACCGGCTGGCAGGGTTCCTTTGGTACTTAATGATAACAAACCAGCTGATTTGCTGCCGGCTTTTATTTCTTTACTAAGGGTTGCAGCCAAATTCAGTTCTTTTGTATTCCCTTTTATTTTCTTAAGCTCTGAAGCAGGTACAGTAATAGAATATCCCTTAGCCTCTCCATTTGTTATGTTAAATGTAAGATTCTGACCTATTTCTTTCGCAATTAATAGGGTATCCGAACTTAAAACAATGGCTGTTACTGCTGCGTCTTTCACACTGGGAATCAGAAGCTCAATAACTATGCCATTTTTAACGTTGGTCTCTGTTAAAACAGCCTTTAAGGTTTCTTTACCTAAGATCAGTTGAATAGTATTACCATCTTTTGAAGCATCCTGTAGTAATTTTTCACTAATATTTAATTTAATCTTCGCAAGTCCGTCAACAATTCTAGTTTCTGCTTTATCCACCACAACTTCCGTTATCTTTCCGGGGGGTAGAGTTGGAGTTGGGGTTGGGGTAGCTGGTGTTGGAGTACTTACCGGATCCGTTGGCGTATCAATGGGGGTACAAACTATATCTCCACGGTCTCTCATACGGATACGAGCCGCAAGTCCGTCATATGTATTGTCATAGGAGGAAAGCCCAACTGCTGTTATTTGATTGCCAACTGCCAGATTCTTAATTTCCTTATTGGTAGTAATATAGCCATCAATAAAGATTCTGGCTGTGTTTCCAGCATTGTCTTTCACCAAAATATTTTGTACAACACCATTTAAAGACTCAACTTTTGAGATTTTGCCGGTAATCTTCACAAGGCTTCCAAGATAGGTTCTATCATTAATTTGTGAAGCTGTAACTGCTTTAGGTATAACGGTTTGGATAGTACTATCCATTATAGTTATCTGACTAACATTTAACTGTCTCTCACCCTGATAAGAGGAGGTAGTTCCTGTGACACGAACCTTTTGACCAACCTTATATTCACCTGCAACGGGGAATGCATTGATTCCAGCGGTTTCATCCTGGACATAAATACAATCAAAAAATGCGGTAGTTTTATCAAAACCAGAGGCATTAGAAGTCACAATACCTTCTACTGTAAACTTAACACCTTCTTCTGTTGCTTTATGTACCTCTGCTATCTGATCAAGTTGCATTGGATTTACATACTGTATAATATTCTGTAAAATTGTATAGTTTGAATAATTTAGCTCTGCATTGGTATCAGAAACCGTTGCTTGAATCTCAAAGTTACTCATAAAAGCTGCGCCACCTACAATGACCAGTGAATCATTTCCATTTGTATGGGTAATATTTTCAGTTGCTAACAGCATAAGACGGTTATCATCTTTTGCATACTCATACTTAGGTATGTTTCCACCAAGTCCATCATTATCACAGTTCTTTGAATAAGTTGAGCTATGACCAAATACAATTGGAGATACACTGGACGGTAACAGGGTTGTAGGTGTTCCTTCCTGATCTACTGCATAAATTGTAGCACCTCCATACTGACTATAGCGCTGGGTGTATATATTATCGTTAGGATACTCCGCATCATAGATTATATCTTTTGTAAATGGATTCAGCCAGTTATAAGTTGTTAAGTATAATCTGGCTTTGTTAGCTTCACTGCCACCAGCATTTAATATATCATCATAAGTACCGTCATCGCTGATTCTAAGCGATGCCCCTATTGCTTCCAGTAATTTATTCTGCTGTGCTGCCATATGGTCTTGCGCCGGGAAATCTTTATAATTTTCATACAAATCTGACCATCCGCATAGCGCTAAGCTTCCGCCTGCTTCGGAAAAACTCTTAATTGCAGCAATCTCACTATCCGAATAAACTGCATAGGGTTCTCTAAGGTTAGTACCATTACGACGACTTGGTGCTGTTAAAAGAATCATTTTATATTTGCCATTTGTATTATTCGCAGCCGCAATTAATTCCTCACTGGTCTTTAAAATAACACATCTTACATCACTCTGAGCAGCAAGGAGACTAAAGTTACTCATGGAATCTTTATAATTACCTGCCACATATTCATTAAAGTGACTGCCATCTATTCCGATATATACTAGTTTATCCGCATCTCTAACATCCAGCACCATATCTTTTGTAAAGGAATAATCAAGATCCCCGCTGGTTAGAACAGCTTCCACAGTTATAGTTTGTACTTTTGCTTTTGTAGGTGTGAAATCATAATTGATTGCAGTATTGCCGCCTTTTACTACGGTTTCTCCACCTGTTTTCTCACCAATTATTGTACCGTCTAACTTATAGGTCAGGGATTTTATTTTTGCATCTACCGATTCACTGTTAAACAATGTTGTTTTAATTGTCATTTGCTCACCAGTTACCGGCGTATTTGTACTGCTTTCTACATTAGAAATTCCAAGGAGCTTTGTACTGCCAACCCATACTGGTGCAGTTACTGCAATGTCTCCATCTTTTTGTTTTACTCTGATATAATAGTAGCTATAATCTGGTTTAAGGGTTGCACTTAGCTCCTTACTTTGGGCATTAACATCCCAGGTATAAACTACACGACCGCTGTTTGCTATTACTTCAGCTTTTTGTATTTCGTCATTCATATCACTTAAGCTTACTTTAATATCAAGGCTCTCTGGTACTTCTTCTATAATACTGCCCATAAGTTCATCATTAAGGGTATAAGTAATCTCTAAATTCTTATCTTCCGTTGCATACACTCTACGGTCCCTTAAGGCGTCATAAATACCCTGTTCGGTAAAGTTGTCTGTAATGATTACATCTCTGGCATCGTTTCCATTTCCCCATTTACCTTTATGATTATCCTGGTTGTTAGTAGGGGCTACATGCCATCCTTTATCCAGTGCCATTGTATAGTAATTATAGGATGGGAAATATCCACCGCTGCCAATTGCACCTTCTCCATTTCCAACTTCCACCAAAGTAATACGGGAGTCAATTTGTGGATCCCAATATGCAAAATCACTAAAGGTTCCAAAGGTTGTACCTGGATGATTAAACTGGCTAACAGAAGCACTACCTTCTGGCTGACTTAATAGCTCATAATATGCTTTCATACCAGCATCATTTGTTTTATTGTTTAACGTCGTATTATTACGGCTTACAATACCCTCCGTATTCCAGGTATTAATATGCCCAGGTCCACTTGACCAAGTCATTTCAAAGCCACCCAGTGCAATCACCCCATTATTTTCTGAGGAATGATTGAAATCATCAATTTTGCTTTTATACGCATTCCATAACTTCTGACTACCGGTTGTCATGATATCCTTGTTATAAAGAGATGCTTCCGGGTTAATTTCTGTCTTCGTATCAAAATAGTTAGAATGATCTGTAAAGGCAGCAAAATCAACGTTGTCACTCTTGCTGATTTTATTCATATAGTTAAGTGCATCCTCTAATGAGCCAGCACCGTCAGAATAGGTTGTGTGACTATGTAATTGCCCGAAATACAAATTATATTTAGGTGTACCTACTGTAAATGGCCATTCATAGCTGATGGTTTTTCCATCACCACGTTTTAACACTACAGATGCTGTGTAACTTCTATCTGTAAGATTCTCAGAAGGTGTATAAGAAAAGGTTCCATCGTTATAATCCATAGAAACAGCATCTATTATTACAGTCCCTCCTGCTTTTAACGTAAGTAGTGCTGTAGGTGCTTCCCCAAGATTAACAGCTGTTACACTAATTACAGGTCTTTTCTCATCCCCTGTCTTTCCATTACGCTCCGGTGTTACTTTTGTAACCTGCGGTTCATCTGCAATTGTTATTTCAATTGTATCAGTAATTGCTTCATTCCCCACAGCATCATAAGCAGTAATGGTAACAGTTACGGCTGTAACCCCTTTTGTAAATGTACTTCCAGGAATTGTCCCCTCCCATATGCTGTTATCAGAAGTACTCTGTATTAATACAACCTTTTTAGATGCTTGATTCACAGTATAATTTAATTCTGCTCTGGATACGGCTACATTATCCATGATTTTAATAGATATGTTATAGTCTTTACCCAGTTCAGCTTTATCAAAAACCGGTATAGTGATTTTGGGTGCTTTTGTATCATTTAATACAACATAATTAGAAGACACTCCTACCCTTAGCTGATCCGTAGTTGTATATTTAGATACACAAGCATATAAATCAACCTTTTCACCAGCTTCCACGTCAATTGGATAGGTAGCAGCTCGGTAAATATCCATCGTGTTTCCTGTACTATCTGTTACTTTCGTACTACCATTACTACTATATGCACCAAGTGTTACATTTTTAATAACTACTATTTCAGATAATAAATCATCCTTTAATGCCTTTATCTCAGCAAAAGAGTTAAACTCTTGGGCTTTCATTAGCTTCGTATCTGCTGCCGGAGTTATCAATTCTTGAGCAGTTATATTCTGTAACTGGCTAACCCCACCATAAAGTGCTGTTGTTCCTGTTAACTTAACAATATCACCAATTTTATATTGGGTTAAAGCATTGTAAATCTGATATCCGTATATTTTTCCATCTATGACATCCTCTAGAATTACAGTGTTTGGCGTATCATAGTTACCAAAACGATACACTATTTGCCCTACTACTGTGATAGTTTGTCCTGCACTGATCTTACTAGCTTCCAATACAGATGAAGAGCCAGTAGGGATAGTGCTGATTGGATCAAATAATGTGGGATCTTCTTCTGGAGCTTCTATAGGTGTGTAGTAAAATTCTGATATATCACTATCTTCGTAATCTGCAGCCGTTGCCTGAGCATAAATTGTTGTGTCAGAATGAATTACAATTGGGGCAGTATAATTCACCCAAATAGCTGAGGGGGAGACTGTTGTATAATGAATACTTGCACCAGGTGTTCCACTAGATAGTACAATAGCACTTCCAGATACAACTGTACCAGAAGGTAGGCTAGCCTTGGGTGCCTCTGCTTTTATACCCACTGGCGGAGTACTGTCCTCTAGCTTATACAGACTAAAAGCTGATGCATACGTGCTAGGATATTTTTCTACTGTAGCATTTTTATAGGCTCTAAATTTATATTCATAATCTTTATTACTTGCTAGCACTACCGTATCAGCACCTGTTCCCTTAAAGGAAAAGACTCCATTATTTGATTCAAGTGCCCAAGCATAGGAACCTAAATTGATTCCATTTTCATTACCACCTTTTGGCTTAACCATCTGTTCATTGGCATCGGTTAAGATTACACTTGCTCCTGATACTGTAATATTCCATACAAGAGAATTGTCCGGATCAACAACTTTGTCATCTACCGGGCTGACAGGTATTGCGCCAAGCCAGGTACTATCATAGGCTTTTACTGCATTTCCATTATTAACTATCATTACATACTTACCTGAAGTAAGTTCTTCTGCCGTATTAATTTTTACATATGTACCGGCAGTTTCAGCTGCATAACTATCGACAGGATTTATGGAAAATATCATAATAATACTTAAAATCACTGCCAAATATCGTTTTGCAATTTTTTTCATAACTTTCCCTCCTTTTATAATTTTCGTTTTTTATATGTTCCTCACCAAACTTAGGTATATTTTAGTCTAGTAAAGGGAAGAACCAACAATAATATATTAGCAAAATTTACATATTACCATCATCACTCTCAGGTAAAAAAAATGTAAAATCTATCCTTTTGTAATTCCATATTAATGTGTCAGTATTTCTATATTTCTCTCCATTAACCATTTTACATTTATTACCATATTGTGGCAATGCTTTTTTAACTACAATAATATTGAAAAAGAGACAAGCTCTATGCTTATATATTCCTTTCGATATCTTATTTTTTATCATATCCCGTCTCCATAATAACTCCATAAAACCTCCATCATAACTCCATAAATAAATTGTATCTTCCTTATGTATTGAATAATATCCGGAGGATAAAAAGATGGACATAGCAATGACACATTATATGGAATTATTATCAACAAACCAACCATGGAATTTATTAATTTTCATGGCAGTACCAGTAATATGTGCGGAAACACTGGCTATTACTGAGCTAATTATTTTATTTACCAGAAATATGAATGGTACAGCGAGATTAATCAACAAAATTACAGGTATTTTTGCAGGAATCTATTTCCTTGGTATCTTTATCTATCTGTTTATCAATGCTGTAGTCCCACTTACAGTATCGGGTCAATGGAGAGGGCCTGCTGATGTAATCGCAGTAGGATTTTATCTGGCTGGTATTGTTCCATTACTTAGTATAACTTTACTTGAATTAGGATTTATTGGAAGAAGAGGCGATGAAAAGGGTAACTTAAAACTTCATGCTATTTTTGTTGGTATTTTTCTTGTAGTTGCACATATCGCTATGATTTTTGGTATGTTAAACCCTGATTTCATGATGATGTCAATGTAGCAGGCTATATCTCTTATGAAATAAACTTATATCAGATAAAAGGGGCTGTCGCACTAAATGTGCGGCGCCCTTTTTACATTTATGATGTTTAT
>DALYNO010000224.1:0-6901 GCA_031975295.1 Anaerocolumna sp.
GAATAATAATGAATGTATATAATAATTATCACAATATAGTAAAGCAGATCCTCATTTATGCCTTACTTGATTTATAGGTAGTAATCTTTTTAAAATTGTGAAGTTAGCCAACTTCCCATTATATTTATGATGTACAAACTCAATTATTTATCATGTGAAATATTAAATTAGATAATTTGCATAAACATTGATTTACTATAGTTATAGATTGTGAAATGATTCTTTACAATAAGACAAATGGGATTTTATATTGTGTATTATTATGTAATGTATGGGGGTTAATATGCTGACAATAACTGAACAAATTTACGGATTATCACAAATATGGAGTGAAGCAAAATATAACTTCGCCTTTTGGAATACAAGAAATAATATTGATTGGGATAAAGAATATCAAGAAGCATTAAGCAGAGTAATGAAGCCTATGGAGATCATTGATTATTATTTAGAACTAATGAAATTTATTTCTTTGTTGAATGATGGACATTCACATGTAGATTTCCCCAAAGATATAAGCAAGGATTTATTTACTTTACCAATTAAAATAAAATGGTTAAGCGGAAAACATATTATTACAAATGTAGCTGAAGGCAACATAATACCGCTGTTCAGCGAAATTCTTGAAATAAACGGTATGAGCTTCGACAAATATATGACAGAAAAGGTGTTGCCTTATTGTTGGAATATAAAACTCACTAGCACATACGAAATGTTATACACATTCAGTTGCCTGGGTGGCGATTCAGATAAAAACGCTTATGCTTTTATCCCAATTTTAGAAAAAAACAACGAAGTAAAATTATTAACATCAAACGGTTTGTTTAAAGTAAAGCCCATACCAAGAAACATAAACTGGTCTTTACCGATTAAGTTGAAATGCAGTGAAGATTTTACAGATGTATTCCGTTCGGAGGGTTTAATTATTCAGCTTACTAAAGACAATATCGCTGTTCTAATCGTACCTACGTTTATGGACGATACTATGCCGCAAAATTTTTATAATCACCTGGATAAAATAAAAGATTGTAAAGGTTTTGTTATTGACGTTCGTAATAATGGAGGTGGCCATTCTAATAATGCGGATGCTTTTTCACAAGCGTTTATAAAAGGCGAATTTAAAAGTGGTAAAGTAAAACACGCTATTCATATCGGTGCATATAAGGCTTGGGGAGTCGGGAACGATTTTAGTGACTTGGATTTAACCAATCCATTAAATAAAAAAATATATGATGTATGTAATAACAATTTATTTGAAGAAGAAATTGTGACAGCTGATTATCCCGACTGCCCTGTTTCTCTGGACCAACCTGTTGTTATTCTTGAAAATGCCGCAACAGGGTCATCCGCTGAGAACCTGTTGATAAACTTTGATAATATTAACAGAGCAATTATTATTGGTGTTCCCAGTTATGGCACAACAGGGAATCCGTTGTTTGTCGAAATGCCAGGTGGCGGATTAGCAAGGATATGTACACGAAGATATACTTATCCGAATGATAAAGAATTTATTAACATTGGTATTCAACCACATATCTATTCGGATTTATCGCAGGAAGATTTAATAAATGGATATGATAGTGTGCTTGATAAAGGATTAGAGATTATCAGAAAAAAATCAACGTAAATGTCTATTCTACCGAAAGGTGCCTTTCATAATTTTCCCATATTGCATCTAATTTCAGTAAAAGAGGAATACAGATGTAGAGGTTCTGGCAAAAAACTGTTTGATTTATAGAAGAAATGGTATTATGTTACCTGTCTTTCTGTGAGGAAAATGTAAGGCAATCTATTGAGGCACAGGTGAACGGCGCACTCGATGATGTGTGCAAACCTTTAGAAATAGACAACTTATTCTTGGAATCTGTTGTAAAAGTGGATATGATAATGAAAGACCCCTGTTGTACTATACCCATCATGGAGAAGGTGTTCAAGCAACGCTTTAATTGCATATATCCGGCAAGGAAAACCATCTTCACCGAATTTGCGAACAAAAGTAGTGTAGACAGTCTTCAATTACAAATAGACGCAATAGCTTAGAGAGGATAAATATATGAATAATGTAATCAATTGGCTTCTTAAAGATGACACCCCGGAAGTTAAATACCGTGTAATGACGGAGCTGCTAGGTATGTCAAAAGACGAACTTGAAGTGAAAAAGGCTTATAATAATTTACTAAATTCAAAAAGCCTTAATTTAGTAATGGATAAATTCAAACTAAATAAAAAGTGGGAGGATATCAATGCTTTCTTGGCACTCGCTGAATTTGGTTTAACACGCATTGATGTACCTATTGATGAATATATTGAACGTATCATCAAAAATATGAATTTGAGTACGAAGTGTGCGAAAATTTTATTGCTAAGAAATTTGGTATCACTTGGATATTATGAGCATCCGTGGGTGCAAGAACAAATAACTTTGGCCTTTTCTACTATACGGCAAGATGGTACAGTACGATGCCTGGACAAATCAAAAAAAACAAATGACTCTAAGTTACCGGATATGGGTTGCTATAGACAAACTACCACATATCTTTTACTTGGGGCAGAGCTGAAAAAGATAGGTATTATTTTACCACAATTTGAGCCATTAATAAAATTTTATATAAACCACTATGTTGCGTTCCATTCTGACGCTCCCGGAAAGGTAATTATCGAAGAAATGGCGGGGACGTTTTATCCTATTGATCATGTACACATGGGTCTACAGATGATTATGTATGGGCTCTCGGTTCTTGGTGAGGCGAATCATCCAAATTGTGAAAAAGCATGGGTATTATTAGACAGCAAAAAAGACATTGAGAGTAAATATATTCTTAGCGAGTCTTTCGCTGAGCCTTACTTCAACGTGGGTATTGTGGGTCAACCCAATAAATGGGTAACGCTATATGTTCTGCTCTCAGAGAAGTATCAAACAAAATAAACACATTTCATTTTATATTAACTTCAGTAAGAATTCGTGGAAATGATAAATTTTAAAAGTATTAGTTTGAATTGTTATTATGTTTGTAAAGGTATGAAATAAAAAAATAGAAACAGAAGTATTTAGTTTAAGTAAACAATCATCATTAACTGTAAAATTAAAATCGTTACAAACTACGTAGACCATAAATAGTGAGGTGTTAGTAATTGAATGAAGATACATTTAAAAAATTACAGGGCAATTTTAAGTTGAGAAACATAGAAGTAGAGTATTTTGAAAGTCTCGAATTTGCTAAATCATATATTTTAGATATAGTATCAATAGAATCAAAAATTGGTATTGGTCATTCGGCTACACTCCAAAAGATGAATATTACCAACTCTTTATTAGAAAGAGGAAATGTTGTATATGATAAAGAACTTGCAAAAAATCGAGATGAGTGTAAAGAATTAAAAAGGAAGGCTCTTACTACAGATTGGTATATTACTGGTTCAAATGCTATATCTGTTGACGGAAGGATTGTTAATGTGGACCATAGTGGTAATAGAGTGGCTTCCATTACTTTTGGGCCTGATAAAGTAATAATTGTAGTTGGAAAAAATAAAATTGTAGAATCAGTAGATGAAGCAATAAAAAGAGTTAAAAATATAGCATGTCCCTTAAATGCAAAGCGAGCGGGATTTAATCCTCCTTGCGTAACATTGAATAGGTGCGTTGATTGTATATCAAAAGAGAGGGTATGCAATAGTCTTTCAATAATAGAAGGACAATCAGATTGCAATAGAATTAAAGTCCTTATAGTTAATGAAGAATGTGGATTTTAATCTATTAAATTATTCATATGAATATTTCACTATTGCAAAGTAAGCCATCTTCCCAATATATTTATAAAGTAAGGCCTAGTGAACAGACAAATATGAATTTATGTGTTTGAGTGAATAAGGAGAAAAGGCTATATGAAATCATTATTAAAGTCAACATTAAACACGCGTGCCTTGCCGATAGGTGGCATGCGATATATAAGAAGTGACGTACCCCTTCGTCTATCAGCAGAAGAGATTCAGTGGTTATTGGCTAATGATATAACCACGCTTGTGGACTTACGTTCTACGCAGGAGCTGGAGCGTAATCCATGTCCACTACGAGAATTGGAAGGATTTACTTATCATCATCTCCCAGTATCGGGTGGTGGAGATACGCCAAAATCCAGAGAGCATCTTTATGAAGTCTATTATGGAATGGTGGATAAACAGATGGAAGCTATTCTGGATACTATACTCAATGCTACATCAAACGTGATGTATTTTTGCTCAGCAGGAAAGGACAGGACTGGAACGGTATCTGCGCTGCTACTGAAACATCTTGGAGCCTCTGATGATGTCATTGTGGATGATTATATGAAGTCTAAGGAAAATTTGATAGATATGCTTACCGAATATGTTAAGGATCACCCAGAAGTGGATATTGAAATAATTATTCCACAGGAAGAGAACATAAGGAATTTTTTGCAAAGGTGTAGCTGGAACATAAATTTTAATATGTAGGGAGTATGAACTTCCCATTATATTTATGAAATATAAAATCAGATAATTTGCATAAGCATTAATTTACTATAGTAGATAAGGCGAACTACAAATTATTTATATTTTCGGAGGTTGAGCAGTGCTGGAACAGAAAATTGAAAGTTTTATTGAGGAAACTCTTACTGGAGATACTAAAAATAACGCAATCGAATTTGTTGTTTGTCTACGGTCGAACGAAATGTTATTTGAAAGATTCATCAAGGGTTATTGGGAAGATAAACTTTATTGGCTTGTAGAATATAAAGGTGTAAGCGTATGTCATATTTTAATCAATGGCTATGAAGAAGGTCATTGGACTATTTGGTCTGATGAAAGCGATTCCAATTCCTTCGAAGATTTCCCGTTAGATGAGCATCTAAAAGAAATTGCTTGGAAAAATGTTGATTTCTGTGGAAATTGCGGCTATTGCACTGGGGGGACGCACAAAACGGTATTTGGAAAAGAATTTGATAATGTCTGCCGCACTACAATGATTTTTTCAAACCCCAATGCAGAAACATTGGAGTTCATGAAGAAAATGGTCCTCATAAGGAAACATGATATTATCACAAATATTTAATACACGAATAAGCATAATCCACATAAAATTCTTACACAATATTTCACTATTGCGAAATAAGCTAACTTCCCATTATAATTATGATGTACAAACTCAAATGTCAATAATGAGAAATTAGTCATGTGATATTAAATATAAAAGATATGAAGTTACCTTATTTTACTTCAGGTGGTAATTCCATTGAGAATAATGATTTCAAGAGATTACGGAGTAAGGCAAAGAAATAATTTGGGATTATACTGCCAACCATATTGCATTTATAATAAAAAAGAAAACTAGTACGAAAAGGAGTGCCATAATAATGGAATTTACAAAGCTTAAAGATAGTTTAGAGTGCTTAGGGTATTCCGTAAGGGAATTTAATGATGCAGAAGAAGCCACTAAGCATTTAGCGAATCAACTACGTGATAGAACTATTGGAATTGGAGGTTCCGTTACTGTAGAAGAAATGAAACTGTATGAAGCACTGGTGTCTCATAATGATGTGTATTGGCATATGCGATTACCTGCTAACATGAGTGCCATGGAAGCAAGAAAGAAAGCAAATCTGTCAGATTTTTATATTTCCTCGGTAAATGGAATTGCCGAAACAGGAGAAATCATTAATATAGATAATACTGGAAATCGTGTATCTGCAATCAGTTTTGGACATGATAAAGTTTATTTCATTATTGGTGAAAATAAAATAGCTTCAAGTTATGAAGAGGCCTTAGATAGAGCAAGAAACATCGCTGCACCCCTTAATGCCAAACGTTTAGGAGTAAAAACGCCATGTGCGATAAAGGGTGATAAATGTTATGATTGTAAAAGCCCACAAAGAATATGCAGAAATTTTTCTGTACTATGGGAGAAACCTACTGGGAGTGAATATGAAGTTATTTTAATTCATGAAAAGCTTGGATATTAGATTAATAATATTTAATTGCGTAAGTTCTATCAAGGTTAAAATCAGTTTGTTTACGTTATAAGAGCCTGCTGTTTTTAGGTTCTTAGCTTAGCTGCAATGGTTGCAGGTCTAGGTATATATCTAGGGTTTAAGGACAAATATAAATAAGTTGTACATAGTAAAACCGAGCAATTAGCAGTTTGCAGGATTGAAAGTTAAGAATGAAGATAAAAGGTAGAAGAAAAGATGAAGTTACTTTTTTTATGTAGTCAAAATAAACGACGTAGTTTGACAGCCGAAAAGATATTCGATGGGTATAATGGGCACGAAGCACGTTCAGCAGGAACAGAATCGAATGCCCGGATGAAAGTTACGGGTGGGCTTCTTGGATGGGCTGAAATCATATTTTGTATGGAAAAAAAGCATGTAAGAAGAATAAAAGAAAAATATTCTGATATGATTGCAGATAAAAAGGTGGTTTGCCTTAATATTAACGATGATTATGATTTTATGGACAGTGAATTAGTTGAGCTACTCATGAGTTACGTTTGTGACTATATTTGATTCAAATTTAAATAGCAATTTGGTTCAGAAAAATGTTATATATTTTAAAATACAAAGAAATAGTATAGAGTTTGATTTTGAAAGGAGATATTTTATAAATGTATATCTACGAATTTGAACGCATAAGTAGTGATATGACTGGCTGGGGACTTTCTGGAAGCAAATATGAAACGGAAGAATATAAAGAAGTTATTCATAGAAGGGCATCTGATGGTTGGAGATATGTTGGATATATCCCAGCCTTACAGAGAGGAACTGGCCATATAGAAGAATTAGATTTGGTATTTGAGAGGGAACAACAGTAACTTCTAAACTTCCTATTATATCTATTAATACTATGAATACAAAAGAAAATACAGACAAATTCTCAGTGATAAGGGAATTTC
>DALYNO010000225.1:0-6875 GCA_031975295.1 Anaerocolumna sp.
CAGTATAAGCCTCATCAGCTGCGGATATAAACTAATATAACGACAGCCTGGCACTATAAGGGGTGCACCCGTCGCAGCCTATACAAATGTAGTCGGTGCGCCGCTCAAAGACCATTTTCAAAAATAACTTTTGCATCCCTTCTCACCCTTTGGGACTCTCTGTTGCATCAATTACCTTTTACTCTTCTTATCATAGCATTTCATGTGTAGATTAAAAATTAATATAAATCATGATGGATAGATTGTCAATTGGTTTTACAAAATATATAGTTATTTATTTAAGTATTCCTTCCCTTCACTAAAACCTCTACCCCTTACTTCACTAACACGGCTAATCATAACAAAAGCCTTTTCATCTAAGTGATGTACTAGTTTTTCCACCTTATATAGTTCTCTATTGGAAACCACACTTAGAACAATATCTGTCTCTTTTTCAAGATAACCGGTTTTTCCGTGAAGTAAGGTTACCCCTCGGTCTATTTCTGTAAAAATGGCTTCTTTAATAGCTTCTGATCTGGAACTAACTATTTTTAACTGCATTTTATTTGTACCAAGCATTAAGAATTTATCTAGAACTATAGTGTAAATAAGCACTAATACAATACCATATAATATTTTCTCTTTATCACTAAAAGCTGCCTGCAAGGCAAGGATAAAACAGTCTGCAATATAAAGCATTAACGACACAGAGGTACGAGTATATTTGTTTATAATAAGGGGTGGAATATCCATGCCGCCAGTACTTGCCCCTGCTCTAATTACCATAGCAATAGAGGCTCCAATACAAATTCCTCCAAAAAGGGTGCAAAGAAATATATCCTCTGTAATTCTATAATCTCCTACCGCCTTTTGTAAAAATCCCAAGGCAAAAGGATAACAAAATGTACTAATCAAGGTAGTAAGGGCAAATTTTTTCCCTAAAAACAAAAATCCCAGTATAAACATAATTAAATTAAAACTAAATACAAAATATGATATGGGCAGGCTTGTAAAACGCTGGGCAAATATACCAATACCTGTTGTACCTCCAGTAATCAACCCAGAAGGTATAATAAAGAACACCACACCTGCTGCATACAAAAAATTACCTACAATTACAATCAGTATATTCAATAAGAATTTTGTATTTTTCATAAAACCTCCACGGACAAATTAGCAAGTCAAAAAGCCTTTTATAAGTTTAAAAAAACCACGTCTGTTAGATTTTCCCTAACAGACGTGGATCAAGGCACTTGCCTAATACTTTTATTATTATTTAATTATTTATACTTATACCATAACCTATAGAAAACTGCAATAAAAATTTTTATATTACTCTCATATCCAATTAAACAAAAAAGTTAGAGTCGGTTGTGAAACGTATCTTGGTCTATAAGAAGCAGATTATCTTAGCCTTTTAAAATATCACAAAAATCAAAAGTAGCAAAATAGTCATCCAAAGTCTCAGCTCTACGAATCAATTGCACACTACCATCTTCTTTTAAAAGAAGTTCTGCTGATTTTAACTTACCATTATAGTTATATCCCATAGCATATCCATGGGCACCTGTGTCGTGAATACATAGGAAATCTCCTTTGTCTACCTTAGGAAGCTTTCTATCAATAGCAAACTTATCATTGTTTTCACACAAGGATCCAACTACATCATAAGTATAATCAAGGGGTGCTTCTTCTTTACCCAGAACAGTAATGTGGTGATAGGCACCATACATAGCAGGTCTCATTAAGTTAACTGCGCATGCATCTACACCAACATAATTCTTATAAGTATTCTTCTCATGTTTTGCCTGAGTAATTAAATGACCGTAAGGCGCCAGCATATATCTTCCTAACTCTGTATATATTGCAACGTCTGAAAGACCTGCTGGTATGATAATTTCCTCATAGGCTTTTCTTACTTCATCACCAATATAGAAAATATCGTTTGGTTTATCCTCTGGCTTATATGGTATACCTACACCACCGGATAAATTAATAAAGCTGATTTCAATTCCTGTTACTTTCTTTACCTCAACTGACAATTCAAATAGAGTTCTGGCAAGCATAGGATAATACTCATTTCCTAGGGTATTACTGACCAAAAAGGAATGTATACCAAACTTCTTAGCACCTAGATCCTTTAATTTCACAAATCCCTCAAGTAACTGTTCCTTGGTAAATCCATATTTGGCATCACCTGGGTTGTCCATAATACCATTGCTTACTTCATAAATACCACCTGGATTATATCTGCAGCTTATCACCTCAGGGATTCCAGCTACTTCATTTAAGAAATCAATATGTGTAAAATCATCTAAATTAATTATTGCATTTAATTCTCTTGCCTTAACAAACTCCTCTGCGGGTGTATTGTTGGAAGAAAACATTATATTTTCTCCTGTAATGCCAATTTTATCGGACATTATTAATTCTGAAAGAGAAGAACAGTCAGCACCGCAGCCTTCCTCTTGTAGAATTTTTAATAGAAATGGATTTGGAGTGGCTTTTACTGCAAAATATTCACGAAATCCTTTATTCCAGTTAAATGCTTTCATTAAATTTTTGGCATTTTCTCTAATGCCAGCTTCATCATATATATGATAAGGGGTTGGATACTGTTTTTCAATTTCTTGTACTTGTTCTAATGTCACAAAAGGTTTTTTCATTATATTATCCTCCTAGTAAATGCATTTTCTATTTCTATTTATTCTGTTACAAAGTTTCTATAGATGGGAAAAATCCTTGATTTGTATATTGTTAATTAATTTCAAAATTATTATCTTCTATATTGATTATAATATCAGAAAATAGTATGATTTGTAAAACAGATATTTTCGATTATTTCAATTCGTTTTATCGATAGTTTAAACATTATATGATAAAGGAAGTCAAATTACATATACAATATAGTCACATGGATGTACCTTGGTCAAAACTCCCGACTATGGATTTACCCTAGGAAATTGGGAAATAATCAGAATTTTGGATTTATTTTATAAACGATACGAATTTTATGGCCAGTCATCCTACGGGCAAAATTCATAAAACTGCATTATATAAATCAATTAAGTCTATGGGTTTCCCAATTGCATCATTGATTTACAGATATGGATGGAGATGGAGATAGATATGACCACACTAATCATTTATTTAGGAGGAGCTGCATGAATTCAGATATGTTATATACATTTATAAGATTGGCAGAATATAAGAATTATACCCAGACTGCCAACAGTTTATTTGTGGCACAGTCCACAGTTACTAATAGAATTCAGGAATTGGAGGCTGAACTTGGTAAGCAATTATTTATACGCAGTAAAAAGCAATTAAAGCTAACACAAGAAGGGGATTATTTTCTTATTTACGCAAAAAGAATTTTAGAATTAGAGAATATGGCCAAAGAAGAGATAATCTCCTTAAACCGTTACAAGAATACCCTTCGTATTGGTTCTACAAACACCGTATATGATTGTTATCTTGCAGGTAAAACTGTATCCTTTTTGAATCATAATACAGATACTAAACTTAATGTTACCATTGGTCATTCTCTGCCCTTGTTACAAATGCTTCTTGATAAGACTATTGATATCGCCTTTACTTATGTTCCTTACAACAAAAAAGAGGTTATCTGCAAAGTATTTCGTGCAGAACCCCTTATCCTTGTTACAAACAAATCTAATACAACTTATATAGCAGGTATTACAAGGGAAGAACTTGAGACAATCCCCTACTATTATTGCGACTTTACCTTCCAGGACGTAGGTAGCTTTATTAAAGAATTATTTCCCAAGGGTCATTCTTTTCCTTTTGAAATAGATCGTAGTTCCAACTTACTCCCCTACTTAAAGACAGGTACAGGCTACAGCTTTCTTCCAGCCAGCCTTGTGCATAAGGAACTAAAAGAAGGAGCATTGATTCAAATACCCCTTCTTGATTTTACAATTCCTGAAATCAGCAGTTATGTTATGACCTTAGATAGTTTTGAGAATTATGAGTCCATTCGGAACTATATTCAATATTTAGAAGAATAAGAATTGAACAAAAGGATACAAGTCTCAAGGAAATTGACTTAATTGCCTGTTGAATTTGCTTTTCATTTTTTAGGACAAAAGAGAACAAATCTGCTGCTTCTTTGGCTGAATCCTCATCTCCTATTCCTAAAAAATAGGCTACAAATAATAACTCAATATTTTTCATTATGCAGGAAATGGCATCTTTCTCTATAACACTTAATGGCGTAAGGGCATGGTATCCTTCAATCACTTTACCGACAACTGCATACCATTTATCAACCTCCACTGAATTATTGTCTCCTTTTAGTAGAATTCCTAGTAAGAAATAACATATATCGAATATTCTTATGTTACTCTGACTCAAATCAAAATCTATATAGCCTGAGAATATTTCATTATCAAATAAAAAGTTCCCAAGATGCACATCACGATGAATGAGTTGTTTTGGCAGAACTTCATATACATGATTTAGCTCCTGGATGGAGGACTCAATAGCCTCCCAGTTTAAGTACTCCCTATTATACTTATGTAAATCTCTTAGTACCCATCCCTTCATTTCTTCAAGCATACTATTATTCCAGTAACTCATATGCTTTTCACACTCTAGAAATCCCAAATGAAGCTTTGCTAAAATGCTTCCAAACTCAAAGAACCATTTATCCTCACAGAGGTCTAAATTAACAATATTTTTACCTTTTAATTTCGAAGTAAGGAGATAATAAGCCCCCTCCCATTCCATGAATTTTCTTCCATCAGGTAATGGCATAATCTCTGGAACAGGTATACCCACATTATGCAGGGTTTGCATCATAGAAATATTTCGCTGAAGGGTTGCAGGATTATCATATACTTTTAACACACAGGATTCATTAATATCCCAGGCCGAATGATATATCTGGCAAGGAACACATTCCATATTCCATTCTTTCATTAACTCTTTCATCATATTTGCCACCGGCTCCATTTCTCGTTTTCTTTCTAATATAATTCGTCTTACACTTTGAAGAGACAAATGATAACATTCCCCTATTCTTGAAATGGTTACCCCCTCAAGATACTTGTCATATATATTCCTATTACGTAGATGCATCTCTCTGCGGTAATTTGTTTTATCTCCCCAGCGATTCCTTACTGTATCTCTTTTGGGAATATACACATATATACCCTCTGCATAATTCTGTATTTGCTGTATCAGTTCTTCTGGAAGAATACCTTTACCATTTATATATCTCACTTAGCCACCCCCTCTGATTGTAATATGTATTTATGATATTTCTCATCTAACCGCCATGAAATAAATTCTTTACCATCCATAACTTATTTTATCACAGCTTATAGAATTTCTCATACCCAAACTCATATCTGTCAAAAGATTAAGCAACTCTAATCTTAAAAATCCCTTACTTTTCGAAGTATGGGAATGCAAAGAGGTGGAATGGCGCCCAAGAAAACTTGAATGTTTATCAAAAAAATAACTAAATAAATAGTCACTCGCTATTTTTGTAAAACTAATATGTGATAAACATCACTAACGTGAAAAAGGGCGCCGCACATTTTTTTTAGTGCGACGCCCCTATATTTATCACTTATTTAACTAACAACAGCACTTACTACTTAGTATACATTCCCTTTGTAATCCCATACACTGCCACATCACAAATTCCTGTATTGTTTTTTCCTGCTTCTCTTAAGGTTCCTTCATAGAGTAAGCCTGACTTTATCATAACTTTACCTGAATTAGGATTTTTTACATCATGTCTTGCATAGATTCTGTTACATTCCACTTCCTGAAATAGAAAATGTATAACCTTTTCAAAAGCTTCTGATGTGATTCCCTTGTTCCAATAATCTTCACCGATACAGTAGCCGATTTCCACAGCCTGGATATTTTCCTCCAGATGAACCACACCAAAACTTCCTATAGCCTGATGATTTTCTTTATACTCTATACACCATTGATAATTAGAAAGACTCTGATAGCCATCAATCCAGGAACTTATAACCATACTACTAATGTCAGCAGATTGGTGGGTTGGCCAAGTTAAAAATTTGGTAACCTTGTCATTACTTGCCCAATTACAATACATATGGTTGGCATCATTTACCGTAAATGGTCTTAATATTAACCGCTCTGTTTCTAATACTACCGTTCCTAAATGCTTCATTTTTGTCCCCCTTATTATTCAATCACCAGTCTATGTTATATAATTGTTGAATATTGTAACTATAATTTCATTACTTGTCAATGATAATAACAGATTACATCCCAATCCACTCATCGGCAATTCCCATAGTGGATTTACGGTGTGAAACAAACACAATGGTTTTTCCTGCTCTTTCTTCTTTTAAACTTTTTAGTAAAATTCCTTCATTTAAACTGTCAATATTACTAGTAGGTTAATCCAGAAATAATATATACCTGCTATGGAGGAATGCTCTGGCAATACCGATTCTTTGTCGTTCACCACCAGAAACAGAATCTCCCAATTCAGATAGTTTGGTTTGGTACCCTTCTGGCAAAGACATTATAAAGTCATGTATAGAAGCCTTTTTCGCAGCTTCTACCATTTCTTCCATGGTAGCCTCTGCCTTAGCTACTTTAAGATTATTTTCAATGGTATCTTGGAACAAAAAGGTGTCTTGGGTTACATAGGATATATGATTTCTTAATTCCTTTGTGGTAATACCATTAACCCTTTTAGAGCCATATTTAATCTCTCCTGCATTTGTTTCATAGAAACGCATTAAAAGCTTCAGCAAAGTAGACTTTCCACAGCCACTAGCTCCATGAATGCCATAGATTTTATTTTTTTCAAACTTCACAGTAAAGTCTTTTAATATACCTTTTTCTCTATCACCTGCAGCAGCCTGCACACCTATTTC
>DALYNO010000226.1:0-6871 GCA_031975295.1 Anaerocolumna sp.
TACTTTTTGATTTGTGCAAATTGCCATCGTAATATAAAAAGTAGGGCATTTGTCGCGCAACTCATATTATAAGAAGTAAATAAGGTTATACAACCATACAATAAAGGAGATTTATACCATGGCATTAGATGGACTTGTTCTTGCCAATGTGGTGAAAGAACTAAAAGATAAATTGATTGACGGAAGAATTAGTAAGATATCCCAGCCTGAAAAAGATGAACTTATGTTAACGATTAAGAATAATCGAGAAAACTATAAGTTATATCTATCTGCAAATGCTAGTCTTCCCTTGATTTATTTAACAGAAGAATCAAAACAAAATCCTATGACCGCCCCAGGATTTTGTATGCTTTTACGAAAACATTTAAACAGTGCCCGAATCATAGATATTATACAACCCGGTCTTGAACGTATTATACAGATGAAAATAGAGCATCTAAATGAATTAGGTGATTTATGTATAAAATATCTCATCCTAGAAGTTATGGGTAAGCACAGTAATATTATATTTTGTGATGATGAATTTCGTATTGTAGATAGTATTAAGCATATATCACATATGGTTAGTTCTATTCGAGAAGTACTTCCCGGCAGAGATTATATATTACCCCTATCCCAAGAAAAAGCCAACCCCATTACCATTGACTTTGATGGTTTTAAAACCAGCGTAGTTACTAAACCAGCTCCTATTGGCAAGTCGATTTATAGTGGTCTAACAGGCTTTTCACCTTTAATGGCCAATGAGTTATGCCAAAGAGCCTCACTTGATCCTGAACTACCAGCTAACACATTAAGTGAAGCTGCCAGTTTACATTTGTACAAAAACTTTGAAAGACTACGAGAGGATTTACTCTCCTGCAATTTTACCCCCAATATTATTTATGATAATGGCAACCCAGTAGAATTTTCATGTTTTCATTTAAGTATATTTGAAGGTCTTACCATTCATGACAGTTCCTCAATTTCGACTGTTTTAGAGAGTTTTTATGCAGCCAAAAATAATTTGGGAAGAATTCGTCAAAAGTCCGTGGATCTTAGAAAAATAGTTTCTAATGCCATTGAACGTAATACAAAAAAATATGACTTGCAACTTAAACAATTAAAAGATACGGAAAAAAGAGACAAATACCGCATTTATGGCGAACTAATCACTACTTATGGCTATTCTGTTGAACCAGGGTCAAAATCTTTTACAGCTTTAAACTATTATACAAACGAAGATATTGTAATTCCATTAGACCCTGATCTGACACCTTTGGAAAATGCTAAGAAGTATTTTGAAAAGTACAATAAATTAAAACGAACTTTTGAAGCCCAGTCTAAACTAGTTGAAGAAACTAAAATAGATTTAATACATCTAGATTCTATTAAGACTTCCTTAGATATTGCCATGGCTGAGGATGATTTAGCCCAGTTAAAAGAAGAGCTAATGGAATATGGTTATATGAAACGTAAATTTATAGGTAAAAATGCTGGTGGTAAAAAACCAAAAAAAATCACAAGTAAACCTTTCCACTATGTATCCTCAGATGGTTTTCACATGTATGTAGGTAAAAATAATTATCAAAACGATGAATTAACTTTTAAAACTGCAGTTGGTGGCGACTGGTGGTTTCACGCCAAAAAAATTCCTGGGTCACATGTTTTAGTACAAACTGGTGGCAGCGATATTCCAGATAGCACTTATGAAGAAGCGGCAAGATTAGCAGCCTTCTATTCCAAAGGCAGGGATGCAGATAAAGTTGAAATAGATTACACTGAAAAGAAACATGTAAAAAAACCCAATGGTTCCAAACCAGGCTTTGTGGTCTACTATACCAACTATTCCATGATTGTTTCGCCGGATATTAGCGGCATTACTCAAATCAATTAACTCTAAGCCATTGGATTGTCAGCTGCAGATTTTATTTAGGGTCATAAGACATTTATATATCAAAGAATATGATATAATTTAGTAACCATCTTCCATTGATTGATATTTGTCTATTGACTCTAATGCTGAATAATATTATATAGGAGGATTTGCATGATAAAAACAGACTTTCACACACACACCTACTATTCCAGTGATTCAGACACTCCTATGGAAGATATGGTTCAAAAAGCCATAAGTCTTGGACTAGATACCATATGTTTTACAGACCATATGGATTATGACTTTCCTGTTCATAATGGTTATACCTTTGTTTTTGATCCTGATAAGTATTTTATAGAGTTAAATCATCTAGAGAATAAATATAAAAGTTCTATTAAAATCTTAAAAGGGATAGAACTTGGGCTTATGCCTCATTTAACTGAAAAAATACATCAGCTCATATCTCATTACCCTTTTGATTTTGTAATAGGTTCATCCCATGTTGTGCATGGTGTTGATCCTTACTTCGGCGAATATTGGAAGAACCGAACAGAAAGAGAGGGTATCGAAGCCTATTTTGAAAGTATCATTGAAAATGTTTCTAAAATCAAAGACTTTGATATTTATGGTCATCTAGATTATGTTATCCGCTACACGCCAGAGAAAATCAAAGATTATTCTTATAAGAACTATGCAGATCTTATTGATACCATGTTAAAATCAATTATCGATGCTGGAAAAGGTATTGAAGTGAATACCGCTGGCTATAAATATGACCTAGGTTTTCCACATCCCCATCCTGATATTCTCAAAAGATATCAAGAACTTGGTGGTGAAATTCTAACAATTGGCTCAGATGGTCACAAGCCTGAACATATGGCCTATGATTTTCAAAAAGCAAATGATTTGTTGATTTCATTGGGATACAAGTATTATACTGTTTTTGAGAAAAGGATACCTCAATTTATAAAACTAAGTTAAGTACAGGGAATCATAAAAGCTGTTGAAAATAAAGTGTGATGAAATCTTACTTTATTTTACAACAGCTTTTCTATCATTATTATTTATATAAAAACGAAATCAGATTTTCTCCAAATCCTCATCTCTAAGGATGGTTCCACCACCAAGCACATAATCACCATCATAAAAAACAATGGCTTGTCCAGGTGTAATTGCTCTTTGGGGTTCCTCAAAAATACACTCAAGTTTATCTGTATCTACTTTTCTAATGGTGCATTTAGAGCCTTTATGACTGTAGCGTATTTTTGCATCTACAACTACATCACCTTCTATATCTTCAACAGACATAAAGTTTAGATTTCCTGCATATAGCTTGTCTTTATATACTTCATCACTTCTACCAAGTACAACTTCATTGGTCTTGGGTCTGATGGCTAAAACAAATACAGGATAACCCATGGCTATTAAACCTTTTCTCTGTCCAACCGTATAATGAATAATTCCTTTATGCTTACCCAGCACTTTTCCATCGGGAGAAACAAAGTTACCTTCCTTTGTTTCCTCACCGGTGTATTCTGTGATAAATTTAGCATAATCATTGTCTGGTATAAAACAGATTTCTTGACTGTCAGGTTTATTCGCTATTCTGACATTTATTCCTTTGGCTATTTCTCTTATTTCATCTTTTGTATATTCACCAACCGGCATTAAAGTGTGGGCTAACTGATACTGGGTTAGATTATATAATGCATAGGTCTGATCTTTACTTGCTGTGGCTGATTTACTTAATGTATATCTGCCGTTGTCAAGCTTTACGACTCTGGCATAATGACCTGTGGCAATATAGTCAGCTCCTATATCCAAAGAACGTTTCAGCAAAGATTCCCATTTCACATATCTATTACAAGCAATACAAGGATTTGGCGTATTACCTTTTTGGTATTCTTTTGCAAAATAATCTATTACTGCATCTTTAAATTCAGATTTAAAATTCATTACATAATACGGTATATCAAGTGTATAAGCCACTCGTCTGGCATCATCCACAGCACTTAGACCGCAGCAGCCGCCGCTTTCCTCTACTTCTGCTCTATCTTCATCCTGCCATATCTGCATGGTTACACCAATTACATCATATCCAGCTTCTTTTAATAAATGAGCCGCTACAGAAGAATCCACACCACCGGACATTCCAACAACTACCTTTTTTTTGTCCAATGTCTAACCTCCTAGTAGTTTTCTACAACTTCTTCTTCACTAATGTCTGATTTTGGTTTTTCTAAACCTTCAATAACAATATTGTTCTTTTCTGCATAGTCCCATAAAGCTGCATGAATCGCTTCTTCAGCGAGTAAGGAACAGTGTACTTTAACTGGAGGAAGCCCATCAAGTGCATCCATAACCGCTTTATTGGTAACTTGTAAAGCTTCCTGAATGTTTTTACCTTTAACAAGTTCAGTTGCCATACTGCTGGTTGCAACTGCCGCACCACATCCAAAAGTCTTAAATTTAACTTCTTCAATAATACCATCAGCATTAATATCAAGGTATATTCTCATAATATCACCACATTTGGCATTACCTACAGTACCAACACCACTAGCATTTTCTATTTCTCCAACATTTCTAGGATTACTGAAATGATCCATTACTTTTTCACTGTACATCTTAATTCCTCCTAATTTAAAGAGTGATATGATTCACACTTTTAGCTATTTTATCATTTAATGTTATTATTTTATTTATTAGTTATTCATTGATTATCCCTGTGTGCTCTTTAAGAAATCCTCATATAAAGGTGACATAGATCTTAGCTTTTCAACTATTTCCTTTGTCTTATCAACAACATAATCCATTTCTTCAAAGGTGTTATCTTCACATAAAGTCAGGCGCAATGAACCATGAGCTATTTCATGAGGAAGACCAATAGCTAACAGTACATGGGATGGATCTAGTGAACCTGATGTACAGGCAGAACCGCTGGATGCACAGACATTTTGCATATCTAACATGATAAGCAATGACTCACCTTCAATAAATTGAAAACTAAAATTAGCATTATTAGGAAGACGATTTGTCCTATGCCCATTAACTCTTGTATATGGACATTCTGCCATTACTCTTTGAATGAGATAATCTCTGAGTGCAATCTCTTTTTCCTGACGTTCCTTCAGGGTCTCCATAGCTATCTCTACAGCTTTGCCAAAACCAACGATGGCTGGAACATTTTCTGTACCCGCTCTACGTTGTCTTTCTTGAGCTCCGCCGTGTACAAAAGATCTTAATTTAAGTCCTTTGCGGATATATAAGAATCCAATTCCTTTAGGCCCATTCAATTTGTGACCGCTAGCGCTTAACATATCGATGTGTAAATCACTAACATTAATGTCTAATTGGCCGAAAGCCTGCACTGCATCTGTATGGAAAAGGATTTTATTTTCTTTAGCAATTTCGCCGATTTCTTTAATTGGCTGTATTGTTCCTATTTCATTATTTGCAAACATGACGGTTATTAATATAGTAGATGGACGGATTGCCTTTTTAAGCTCATCCAATTTTAATACCCCGTTTTCATCAACATCTACATATGTGACTTCAAACCCATGTTTTTCCAAATATTCACAAGTGTGTAAAACCGCATGATGTTCAATTTTTGATGTGATAATATGGTTACCTTTATCAGCATAGCTTTCTGCAGTAGCTTTAATTGCCCAGTTATCTGATTCAGTTCCTCCTGCAGTAAAATAAATTTCATTACTTTCTGCACCAAGGGCTTTGGCAATCGTATCTCTTGCCGTATCAACAGCTTTTTTATTTTGAGTAGCAAATTCGTATACGCTGGAAGGGTTTCCAAAATTCTCAGTAAAGTAAGGAAGCATTGCCTCCACAACTGCAGGACGAGTCTTTGTTGTCGCAGCATTATCTAAATAAATCTTCTTTTCCATCAGTGTCATCTCTCCTTAGACTTAAATTCTTATACAAATAAATTCATTTGAGAGTACTCAAACAATTCTATTCATATTACTGCCCGCAAGTAGGCTTAATACGTGGAACCGGTTCTGCTTCACTTTTTTGAGACTGAACCTTTTTATGTTCGGATAAGAGTTCAGATAGTAGCATGGTATCAACCGTATTATTTATACTATCACTAATACGCATCCAAACATATTTTGTTACACACATACTAGACCCTTTGCAACTTGATCCGCTTCCTGCAATCTCAGCACAATCCACTGGGTTTAAATCACCTTCCAGCGCTCTTAGAATATCACCTACTGAAATTTCTGACGGGCTTTTGGCTAATACATATCCGCCTTGTGCACCTCGGATACTATTTACTATTCCGGCCTTTTTTAGCTTCGCAATTAACTGTTCTAAATAACTAATGGAGATACTCTGCCTTTCAGCAATTGTACTAAGTGCAACTGCTTCCTTCTCACCATTAACTGCTAAATCTATTACTGCAAGTAAGCCATATCTACCTTTTGTAGATAACTTCATTGTATCACCTCTCCTTATGATCCGTTAATTCCCACCATTTCATTTCCTAGTAAAATAGTAAACTTTAAAATAAATGATATCACTGCAAATTTAATTTGTCAACATGATTCTGGTATTGTTTGCTACACAGCGAATATATTTAATTAAGTTGACAAATTTTAGTTAGGGGTAATTTAATGACAAAAAATAGAAGTAATTTAATTAAAGGAACCGCCATTCTTACCTTGGCTGGTATTTTAACTCGCTTTATCGGGTTTTTTTATCGAATCTTTCTATCCAAAGCCATGGGTGCAGAATTGCTCGGTATATATCAATTAATCTTTCCTGTTTATGGTATTTGCTTCACTATATTTGCATCTGGGATACAAACTGCCATATCAACTTTAGTTGCTAATGAAGTTGGTAAGAAACAATATCAAAATATTATCAAAATACTTCATATCGGCATACTCATGTCGGCAGGTACTGCATTAGTATTGTCATATTTTACATATCATTATTCAGACTTTATTGCATCCAGTTTTTTAGGTGAAGAACAAGCCGCATCCTCAATCC
>DALYNO010000227.1:0-6844 GCA_031975295.1 Anaerocolumna sp.
TACTTAAGTATATTTCTATAACTCATTTCTTGCTTATAAAAACTTTCGTAATTTCCTTCACTGGCTGCTACAATGCTATAGTGTTCCGGCTGGTAGGTTTGAATTACTACTTCACCTTCTAATTCTCCTCGTCCTGCTCTTCCGGAAGCTTGGGTCAGTAGCTGGTACGTACGCTCTGAAGCTCTGTAATCAGATGAATATAAAGAAAGGTCTGCCGCTATAATTCCAACCAATGTTACACTGGGAAAATCATGACCTTTTACTATCATCTGGGTGCCAATCAGTATATCAGCTTCTTTATCATAGAATTTCTGCAGGATTGCTTCATGACCGCCTTTTTGTTTGGTGGTATCTGTATCCATACGTAATACTTTAGCTGTCGGAAATTCTTTTTTCACCATTTCTTCTATTTTCTGGGTTCCAGTACCAAATGCAGCTATATATTTGGAACCACAACTTGGGCAGCTTGTGGGATGATTTTCTTCATGACCACAATAATGACAGATTAATTTACCATGATTATGTGAGGTTAATGAAATATCACAATGGGGGCATTTCATAGCTGTTCCACAGCTTCTGCAAGATATAAAGCCTGCATATCCTCTTCGATTTATAAATAACATGATTTGCTCTTTTTTCTTCAGTCTGTCTTCCATTAGGGCTTTTAGTCTAAAACTGAATACGGATCGGTTTTTATTTTTAAGCTCTTCCCTTAAATCTTCTATAAAGACTTTAGGCATACGAGCATTCCCTCTGTTTGTAAGGGTAAATAACCCATACTCCCCTTGCAGTGCTTTTGTATAAGCTTCCATGCTTGGCGTTGCAGAACCAAGTATGATACTGGCATTCGCTAACGCTCCTCGTTTCACTGCAACTTCTCTTGTATGATATTTCGGTGGATTTTCACTTTTATAACTTCCCTCATGTTCCTCATCCATAATGATAAGTCCCAAATTCTGAAAGGGCGTAAACAGTGCTGATCTTGGACCAATCATGATATCAATATCACCATCTTTTGCTCGAAGATATTGATCATAACGCTCACCACCAGACATTTTAGAATTCAGAATGGAAATTCTATTTCCAAACCGTTCATAAAAGCGCATTACAGTTTGAAAGGTAAGAGCAATCTCAGGAATCAGCATAATCACTTGTTTTTTCTTCGCAATTACAGCCTCGATTATATCAAGATAGACTTCCGTTTTACCGCTGCCGGTTACACCATGAATCAAATAGGTTTTTCTGATATCCTGGTTATAATCTTCTATAATAGACGACACAATATGGAGCTGTTCCTGGCGAAGGGTTACTCTTTCTTTCCCTGTTTCCATAAACTTAACCGGGTTTCTATAAAGTTTTTCTACCCTTGTAGTAATTACTCCCAGATTTTCCAAGTCCTTAATAGTAGTTCTGGAGATATTTAATTTTGTAAGAGCAAACTCTAAATTCATTTCTTTTAGCTTGATAAGTTCTTCTAAAAGTCTAACTCTGGCTTTATTATTCTTACGCTTAGAGAGTTCAATAAATTCTAAGGTCTCATCCTTTGAATAGAGTAATTCGATGTTTTTTTGTTCTTTGGATTGTACTGACTTTTTAACAGGAATAACTGTTTTTAGTGCATCATTCATGGTAGCACCAAATGTTTCTTTCATCCAGTACGCAAGATGAATTAATTGACTTTCTATGAGCAGTGCATTTTCAATTACACTGTTTATGGGCTTTATAGATTCTACTTTCCATTTAGGAACTTGGGTTATTCCTACAATATACCCTTTAATCAGTCTGTTTCCTTTGCCGAAAGGAACAATCACTCTTGCACCAATCACGGCACTCTCAAGTTGTTCCTCAGGTATGATATATTGATAGGTTTTATCCAGATTCTCATGGGAAATATCTATAATAATATCCGCATATTTAATTGCCATCTAAATCACCTGCCTATATTATTTTCAAATGTAAATGAAGTTAATTTATAGAAAAGATCAAATCTCTATTAGGATTAAAGTCTACTCTAAATTAGTTAGACCTTTTACAATTTCATCGGTTTTCATTCCCCTTGAGCCCTTCACCAATATTCCATCAAAAGCAGTTAAAAATCCTGATAAAAATTCCAATGCTTCTTCATTGTTCATAAAAGTATATGTTTTCACTGCTGCATTATGATCCCTAAGAGCTTTGGCAATTTCAAGGGCTTCTTCACCTACTGTAATTACGCCATCAATAGGTTGATTCACTAAATATTCTCCAACTTCATAATGACTTTTTTTAGAGATTTCGCCCAGTTCTTTGATATCTGCCAGTACAGCAAACCTTCTCTTAATTCCACTTAAACTCTTTAATACCTCTATACCGCTTTTCATAGAATCTGGACTGGCGTTATAAGAATCATCTATTATTTTAATTCCTTTTGCTTCCAGTATCTGACCTCTCATTGCAATTGGACTGTATTTTCTCAAACCTTCTTTGGCTGTGGCCACAGGAATATGATAATGTGCCGCAACTGCTAGTGCCGCCAGTGCATTGTACACATTATGTATGCCAAGGACTCCCAGATTAATTTCTTCTTTTCCATCCAATAGAAACCGAGTCTTTTCGTTTTCAAATAAAATATCAGATGCCTGATAGTCAAACGCAGTACCTTCCCCATAGGTTAGCACTTTACATAATTCTAACTTTTCCCTTGTTGCTTTACTGACATCTAACGCTTTATTGCCTGTTAATTCCTGTAAAAGCTCATCGTTACCATTTACAAAAAGAATAGAACCTTCTTCAAATTCATTAATAATATTGAGTTTTTCCTTACGGATATTTTCTCTCGTTTTAAGCTGTGCTATATGAGAAACACCGATGTTAGTAAGAATTGCAACTTCCGGTCTGGCAATTTTGGCTAGCCGCTCCATTTCCCCTTCTTCGCTCATACCCATTTCAATAACAGCAATTTCATGGGTGGAATCAAGCTTTAGCATCATTAAAGGCAGACCGACCTGACTGTTCATATTTCCTTCGGTTTTTAGTACTTTATATTTTGTTTCTAGTGCAGCAGATACCATTTCTTTTGTAGTTGTCTTTCCTACACTACCCGTAATACCAATTACAGGAATATTAAACTTATTTCTATAATAAGCCCCAAGTGATTGCAAAGCCTCTAGAGTATTATCCACTTGTATATAGGTCATTCCATGGGTATATGCAACCTCTTTATGGGTAAAACATACATTTGCACCATTTTGTGCAGCATCACTTATAAAGTTATGACCATCAAATCGCTCTCCCACTATAGGGACAAATAGTCCGCCTTCCTTAAATACTTTAGAATTTGTGCTAACATAATGAACCAGAATATTTTCTTCTCCTGATA
Organism: Anaerocolumna sp.; assembly: GCA_031975295.1. Classification (GTDB taxonomy): domain Bacteria; phylum Bacillota; class Clostridia; order Lachnospirales; family Lachnospiraceae; genus Anaerocolumna. The sequence continues at coordinate 3,359 of DALYNO010000227.1, forward strand.
TTACCCTGCCATTAACTGCTTTGGTTATTTCTTTTACACTTAATGCTTCCATATACAGCTCCTTCTAGATTACTTCTATTCCTTCTTGTTTTAACTCTGCCAAGACCTGACTAATCAAATGACGTTCATCCATTTTATGTTTCACACCTTTAATCTCTTGGTAATCTTCATGGCCTTTTCCCGCAAGAATAATAACGTCCCCTTCTTTGGCATTTGCAATACAATAGCGAATGGCCTCTTTTCGGTCAATAATAGCTGTATAGGCACCGTTTGCTTTTTTTACACCGGTTATAATATCATTTAAAATATCCTCAGGTTCTTCATTTCTTGGATTGTCAGAGGTTACAACCGTTAAATCCGCAAGACTTGATGAGATTTCACCCATTTCAAATCTTCTTAGTTTAGAACGATTTCCTCCACATCCAAACAAGCATACCAATCTTTTAGGTTTATATTCTTTAATGGTAGAGAGCAAACTTTTAAGGCTCATTGCATTATGAGCATAATCTATCATCATAGTAAACTTATTGGATACCTGTACAGGTTCAACTCTGCCTTTTACTTTTACATGAAGAAGTGCTTTTTTAATCACTTCTTCCTTCATATTAAAATGCCTGCAAATGGCAATGGCTGTTAGGGAATTATATACGTTAAATTTACCAGGTACATTTAAGGTAACCGGAAAGTTCATAAGCCCTTCAACTTCATAAGTAATACCCAGTACACCCTCATATTGGAACAGTTCCACATTTGTGGCACGTAAATCTCTGCCTTCCTCTAGTCCATAAGATTCCACGACACAGGTGCTATTCTCTAAAATATCTTTTGTATGGGCATCATCACCATTTACAATTCCAACCTTACAATTTTTAAATAACAAGCCCTTACAAGCTAAGTATTCCTCAAAGTCTTTATGTTCATTAGGTCCTATATGGTCCGGTTCTATATTGGTAAAGATACCAAAATCAAAAACAAAACCTGCCACTCTGTTAAGCATTAGGCCCTGAGAAGATACTTCCATAACCACCAAATCGCATTTCGCATCAACCATTTTGGCAAAGTACTGTTGTAAAATATAAGATTCTGGTGTTGTATTATCGGATGGTATTACTTCATCTCCTATAATGGTTTCAATGGTTCCAATTAATCCAGTTTTCAGACCGGCACTTTCTAGAATTGATCGTACCATATAAGTTGTGGTAGTTTTACCTTTTGTTCCAGTTATTCCAATGGTTTTTAATTTTTCAGCCGGGTAATCAAAATAAGCCGCGGACATATTAGCAAGTGCAAGCCTAGAGTTAGCTACTTTTATTAAGGTAATGGTATCTGATACATCCATCTCTTTTTCTGTAATAATTGCAATGGCACCTTTGTTTATAGCATCCTTTACATATTCATGACCGTCAGAAACTGCGCCCATAATACAAACAAAAACAGAATTTTTTGTAACTTTTCTTGAATCATATACTAAATCCGTAATTTCTACATCTGTATTTCCCTGCATAAGTATGTATTCGGATTTTTCCAATAATTTAGATAATGTCATTCTTTTACCCACCTTATAATGCAGCTCCACCTGCATTACTGCCACAATAAATATGTGTGAAAGAATCAATTTGTGGCACCTTTCTTAATCTTAATTTTCTTTCACCCTTTTCTTCCGATTTACAATATCAATTATAATGATATAACTTTACTACTATATATTATAAAATCCCATCCAAAATAATACTCCGGATGGGAAATATTCAATCAATAAAACAAATCCACAGCGTATAACCTGGGCATATTTCACCGATTATTATATAACACCTTGTATCTTCTTGTCAATGAATAGTCAAGTCTAGACTTTGAAACATTCCAGGCAAAAGCCATTAGAATTCCTATTTAATCTCGTCTTAAATATTTATGAACACTTTGTCTTTCACAGTAGAAATTAGATATCAACTATGATATACTCAAGGAGTTAAATGCAAGAAATTTGCATAAGCATTTTTATAGCTTTGCGCTTTTAATAAAATTATATGAAAATAACTATTATATTATAGCAAAATCCTACTATATTATAGAGATAAGAGGTGTAAACTATGTTTTTTATAATGGGCATTTCAAGTGGTGAAAAGAAATTAGATTATGTCAAAACCATTGTTTGTTCTAATTGCTCTAAGTTTGGACGATTTGAAATAATTATGACTTATACCTGCTTAAGTTTGTTTTTCATACCCATATTGAAATGGGGCAGGCGTTTTATTGTAAAAACCTCTTGTTGTGGCAAACGATATGAATTAGATCCTATTGTAGGAAAAATGATACAAAAAGGGCAAGATAGGGACATAAGACCTGAGGATTTAACGGAAGTCCCGGGCTATGGAGGATTTCATAGAAATTGTCCAGCATGTGGTTATACTCTAAATGCTGATTTTACTTATTGTCCAAAATGTGGCAGGCACTTATAAAATAAAACTTATATCGATTCAAAGGAGCACATTTATATAAATGGATAAAAAAACAAAAATAACCAATCCCAGATACCAGCAGATTGCTACGGATATTGCATCTAAAATAGTAGATGGTCAGTATAAAGTGGGTGACAAAATATACGCTCGCTCTTCTATTGCCAGCCAATATGGTGTTTCCTCTGAAACTGCCCGAAGAGCAATATTAATCCTTTCTGATTTGGACATTGTCGATACCACCAAAGGCAGTGGTGTATTAATCAAATCATTTGACAACGCTATAAAATTTGTCAAGCAATACACAGAAATTCAAACAATTCAAAATCTAAAAAATGAAATTATGGATAGTGTGGAACGTCAATCTGCTGAAATAAATTATTTTAATGATTGTCTGGCCAAATTAATTGACTATACAGATAGGTTTCGTTCCATTAACCCTTTTATGCCTTATGAGATAGAAATCACAGATAAAACCCCTTATCTTAACCAATCCGTACAAGACGTAAACTTCTGGCATAATACCAGTGCTACTATTGTAGCAATCAAGCGAAATGATGCCCTTATACTCTCTCCAGGTCCTTATGTCTCCTTTATAGATGGGGATATACTTTATTTTGTAGGTGACGAAAACAGTCTACTCCGTGTGAAATCTTTTATGTATCCTTAATTTATCCTCAGAATATTTTTTAATTAATCTTTAATTCCTTGTGTACTAAATACCATGACTTGATACAGGTTTACGTCGCATGACTTGATACAGGTTTACGTCGCATGACTTGATACAGGTTTACGTCAGCATAGATTTTTAACGAAACTTACATTCCTTACTACTATAAACTGCCTTTATGGCAGTTTTTTTTATTTTACAGGAAAGTTCTCTGAACTATCCTGTAAAATAAAAAGGACTCCGTGCAGGTTGCGCATGACGCATAATAGGAAGGTGTCACTGATGTGACAGCGCGTCAGCGCTAGAGTCTGTCGCTTTACGATTGAAAAATCGTGAAGCGGCAGCTTCTCTTTAGCTCAAAAA
>DALYNO010000228.1:0-6812 GCA_031975295.1 Anaerocolumna sp.
TGAAAGTAATTGATTTACTAAAGTACTCAGCAAGCTTTTATAAAAAAGATTGTACAAAAAGAATTCATGAGCTGGCAGAGATAATGGATTTGGATTTAAAAAAGAAAATTGATGATTTGTCCTTTGGTAATAAAAAGAAAGTAGGTATCGTACAAGGCCTTCTCCATGAGCCAAAGCTAATTATATTGGATGAGCCTACCAGTGGTTTAGACCCTTTAATGCAACAAAAGTTTTTTGCCTTAATTCAAAAGGAAAATGAAAAAGGTGCTACAATCTTCTTCTCCTCTCATATTCTAAGTGAAGTGCAAAAAATGTGTGATCAGGTTGCATTTATAAAAGATGGTAAAATTATTAAAGTTGAAAAAATGAGTACACTTCAGGAAAATAATTATAAACGCATTAAAATAGAAACCAACCAGGTAATAGATTCCAGTTTATTTAAGCTAAACGGCGTTAGTAACCTATCAGTTGATAAGAATTCTGCATCCTTTATATTTATGGGAAATATTAACCTAGTGATTAGTAAGCTTGCAGAACTTGATGTAAGAAATATAACCTTAGATGATCCAGATCTTGAAGAAATCTTTATGCATTATTACGCAAAGGAGGTTTAATTCATGAATGTTTATCGTTATGAGTTAAGATCTTTATTAAAGTCTGCTCTTATATGGAGCTTTTCCATGATATTTTTAAGTTTTATATATTTCTCCATATACGGCAGTATTTCAGAAGATATTATGAGTTTTAAGAGTATGTTCCAACGCTATCCAGAATCAGTAAGGGCAATGTTAGGTGTTTCCCTTGACAATTTAGCAAGTATTCTTGGCTTCTACTCCATGATTCTGACTTTTGTAGTGTTATGTGGTGGAATTCAGGGTATGATTTATGGGGCTTCTATTCTATCTAAGGAACATAGAGAAAAGACTGCAGATTTTCTATTGGTAAAGCCTATGAAAAGAACTGCTATCGTTACGAGTAAGTTATGTGCTGGATTGACTATGCTTACCTTAACAACCGTTATATATTATTTAGGTGTATTTATTATAGCTAATATTGTGAAGACTACGGATTACTCTAATAAAATATTTTTTATGATGAATATAACAGTTTTATTGATACAGGTAATCTTCTTTGCAATAGGACTGATAGTATCCGTACTCCTACCTAGGTTAAAATCAATCCTTCCAATCTCTCTTGGTATTGTATTTGGTTTATATATACTGGGTGCGATTTTAGCTACGGATAAAGAGGATGTAACCCGTTTTATATCACCTTTTCGCTATGTCAATTTCTCGGACTTACTTAATACTGGTGAATATGAAATTAAATATTTAATAACTGCCCTTGTTATTATAATAGTTTCCATTGTAGCCAGTTACTTTATTTATACAAAAAGGGATATCCATGCAGTATAAATATTAATTTTAGGAGGATTCTTATGACTTTGTTTTTAAGAGAATTAAAAGCAAATAGAAAGGCATTAATTATCTGGAGTATTTGTATGATTCTGCTTATATTTAGTGGAATGGGCAAATATACAGCTTATTCCGAAGGCGGAGATTCTGTTGCTTTATTCAACGATTTACCACACTCTGTGAAAGCTTTACTTGGAATGAGTTCTTTCGATGTTACATCCATGTCTGGTTATTTTGCTATGTTATTTTTATATATAGAACTTACAGTAGGAATACATGCAGCTTTATTAGGAGCTGGTATACTTGCTAAAGAGGAAAGAGATAAAACCTCTGAATTTTTGATGGTTAAACCAGTATCAAGAGTTTCGGTTATCACCGCGAAAATAGGTGCTTCATTGCTAAATGTACTGCTAATTAACCTTATAACCCTTATATCTGCACTACTCATGGTATCTAAATACAACAACGGTGAATCTATAAATTCAGAAATTTTACATTTCTTCTTAACCATGTTTATGGTACAGTTAATTTACTTAAGTCTGGGTGCATTTATATCCGCTCTCATGGCTGATCCTAAGTCAACAGGCTCTATTACAGTAGGAGCCTTACTACTAGGTTATGTAATCTCCAGAGTAACAGATTTAACGGATAAGCTGAATATACTTAATCTTCTTTCACCTTTTAAATATTTTAGTTATGTTGACATTGTAGAGGGAAAGGGCGTCAATACAGTCATATTTTTACTTAGTGTACTCTTAGTTGGAGCTCTAACCTTATTAACTTATATCTTATATGGCAGAAGGGATTTACGTATTTAAGCTTATTCATATCATCTTCATTACTTTTCTTACTATAAATGATACCCTGTATCCTAGTCAGCTGAAGTTGCATTATCTAAGCAATCCTCAGTGAAACTGGAATACAGGGCTTTTTTTCCTTATATATAATCGCTTTATTTTTGCCGGTTCTTTTTGATTTATATAAAGCTTCATCCGTGAACTTTAAATTTGGTTAACCTCCACAGTATGATCACACCTTGGCAATACCTATACTGGATCCAATATGAACTATCGCTCCTTCAAGGTCAAATGGACCCTGAAGATTACAAAAATTAGGTTCAATTCTACCAACCAACTCGAATGATAAGTCCTTTGGGATCACCTATTTCTAAATATGCTGCTTGATTATTAACATCATCATAACAGAAACCATAAGCAAGTCCATCAATACTGTGATCATGCCAGAATTTCGCATAATAATTAGCAGGTGCAGCTTTATAATATGCAGTTGGATTGTTCCAATTGGCAGTGTCTGTATAGACATGTCTGTTAATGGCAGCACAGATTTGAGGATTTTGTTGTAAGCCGTTGGTACCAAGTAAAATATCCTGCGTAGAATAACTGGAGTAGCCGGCGAAGTAATTGGCGTTTGCTCCACCTACCTTAAAGGAACCGTGAATTGGCGCAACAATTCTGTAAGGTGCTTGTAGTGTGCCAAGGTCTTTAAATTCATTGGGAACCTCATTTACATATTTCGTAAATAAACCTGCTCTTGTCTCGGATTCATACTCTCCAACTGTTCTGTCATAGTTACCAGCTTTATTAACAAGTCTGTGCTGAAGGGGGAAGCCAAATCCATCTACACGTGTAGTATTACCGTGATAACCAGTGTTATCTACTGTAAACTCAACAAAGTCAAAATATATATTCTTATTTGGATCTGTAGGATTATTTATATCTGGACCGGCAAAGCCATCATCATATGTTTTAATATAGCAGGGTGAGCCAACACTTAAAAACATACGACCTGATTCAATCTTTGGCATATTAACCCAGGCAGCTTGGCTTACCGTATAATAAATATTAGCATAATTAACACCATTTTTTGTTAAATGTCCAGGTGCATCATTAAGAGCATTAGAAATAGGTATTAAATTACCATTAAGGTCCAGATAACACCATTTATCTGTTACAGGATTCTTACCAATAATACCCCAATATATCTGACTATCTGTATATGTTCCGCTGGTTCCGTTCATAACTTTAAAACTTACAGAGCCATTACCAGTAGGTGTGGGTATAGAGGAGGCTGCTATTGCATAAATGGAATTGCTAACTTGCGTGCCTGAAAGGGTAAAGGACCAACGTTGTGCATCACTTCCGTTATCTGTCCACTGTTGTACAATGGCACCATCCGTAGCCTGTGATCCTGATACGTCCATAACAAGACCACTTGCTCTAGAAGTTACTTTGTAATAACCACTTCCCATATCTTCAATTTTCCATCTTTGCGCATTACTACCGTTATCCGTCCATTGTTGTAACTGCACACCTGTGGTTGTAGAGGAATTTGGGACATCCAGTACTTTCCCACTATGAACAGCAGTGATTTTATAATAGCCATCTCCTGTGGATTCTACTTTAAACTTTTGATTATTAGCATCATAGTTAGTCCACTGATGGACTTTGGCACCATCTGTCGTGGAGTTATCTTTCACGTCCAGGACTTTTCCACTAACTTTAGAGGTTATCTTATATGTTCCATTGGCAATGCCCTGTGCCTGGCCGATTGTGTAAGTAAACCAACCAGTATCATAGGCCGGGGTACCATTATTATAGGTAAAGAAATATTTTAATACCGTACCTGTTGTCACTGGTACGGTCTGCTCATATCTGGCAGTACCGCTATTATATGTCATTCTATAATTTTGCTGTGCACCTGCATTCAGGGTGTAATGAACATCCGCCCAGGATGTGTTTACATTAGATTTAAACCATATGGTAGCTGTTACTCCTGACACACTAACTCCATAAGTATAATCTGCCGCATTAACCACTTTCGTATGAAAGAAGGAACATATAAGAGCTATTACTAAACATAAAGAGATTATCTTTTTATACATAGTTTCCCCTCCTGTTATCATTACTCAACTCTGGTAAATAACCATTTCTGTGCATCTGATCCATTATCTGTCCATTGCTGAACAGCTGCACCATCAGCAGTAGAAGAACTCGCCACATCCATGGCCAGACCACTTACTTTGGAAATCAATTTATAGTACCCTCCACCTGCATCAACAATCTTCCATCGCTGAGCATCCGTTCCATTACTTGTCCATTGCTGCAACTGAACACCTGTTGCTGTAGAGGAACTTGGAACATCCAGTACTAAGCCACTGTGCATTGCAGTTAGTTTATAGTAGCCTCCTCCCATATCTTCTACCCGAAATCTCTGGTTGGTAGCGGTGTAATTGGTCCATTGCTGCATTTTAGCTCCGCTGGCTGTTGATACATCCAATACATCTAATACCTTACCACTGCATTTGGCTGTTAATGTGTAAACACCTCCATTAACGAAAGCAGGTGTGGTGGTTGCTTGATATACGCGGACATAATCCACTAACATTTGAGAAGGAAAAGGAGTAGAACTATTTGGACTGCCAGGCCAATTCCCACCTACTGCCAAGTTAAGCAATATAAAAAATGATCTCTGAAATTCTTCTGTATTACCTGTGTTATTGGCAATATAAAACTCATTAAATTGAACACCATCTACAAACCATCTAATATAGCTGGAATCCCACTCCACGCTATAAACATGGTACCCTGAAAAATCAAGATTACCAGACACTCTTCCGAATTCAGCATGTCCATTGGCATCCCAGTGCACAGTACCGTTTACAAAAGCGTTGTTATTCACCCGTTCCATAATATCAAGTTCACCACATTTTGGCCAACCAACAGAAGTTATATTACTGCCAAGCATCCAGAAGGCAGGCCATAGGCCTTGTCCTGTTGGTAATTTTATTCTTGCTTCAATTTTTCCGTATGTAAAGGTCTTTAAGTTCTGAGTTTTGATTCTTGCAGAGGTATATCCCATACCACCATAATTTTCTTTTAGAGCGGTTATTACAAGATTACCTCCAGTTACTTGTAAATTCTGACTTCGATTGGTGTAATATTGCAATTCATTATTACCCCAACCTCCACTTCCGGTACCAATTTCAGCTGACCAATTAGCGGTATTCAGAGAGGAACCATTGAACTCATCACTCCATACTAAACTCCAGTTTGTTGCAGCATCTGTTTTCATTTGTGGTAATAAAGGTAATACCAGAGCTATTAGGATTACTAGTGTGAAAAATTTGCTCTTTTTCATTCTAAACATTGTTACCTTTAGCCTGTTTAACATAAAACCCCACCTTTCTGATGAAATACTTCATCTAAACATTCTAAAAACTTATGCTATACCTAAAATGTCAAAATAACTATACAAACCCTAATCTAATCCCTCCTTATTCTTTTTTTATTTCAATGCATTCCGCGGCGATGCATATGAAACCCTGTCCATTTTTTAGATAAATTGATACGGCTCAGGTTTAAATTCGTTTCCTTGGTATATTATATGCTGAATTATGTTGACTTAGAACGAAAATTTAGTCATATAATCTACATTAGCTTAGATTATGAATTAAAAGCAGCTTAGGAATAAAACCAAATGTATATAAAAAACAAGAGCCCATAATTGGCTCTTGTTTTACGGTCTGATTATTTATTTACTTTCTAAGATTTTATCAATACTAACTAGTTTCACACATAGTACAAATAACTCTGTCGCTATTTGCAAATCATGAGAGGAAGGAAAAGAGGGAGCAATTCGAATGTTACTGTCATGGGGATCTATGCCATAAGGATATGTGGCACCTGCAGGTGTCATTTTTACACCAGCTTTTTGTGCCTTTTCCACAATGTTTTTAGCACAGCCATCTAAAGAATCAAAGGATATAAAATATCCGCCTCTAGGTTTATACCAACTACCAATCTCCAGACCATTAAGCTCAGAATCCAGAATTTCTAGGACAGCTTCGAATTTAGGTCTTAAAATATCTGCGTGTTTTTTCATGTGAGCAGTTATTCCTTCTAAATTCTTATAAAATCTAACATGTCTTAGTTGATTTACTTTATCATGTCCAATTGTTTGTATTGCTAATTGTTTCTTAATATCCACAAGGTTATTTGGTGACGTGGCAATTGCTGCAACACCGGATCCCGGAAAGCTAATTTTGGAGGTAGAAGAAAACTTATAGGCCATATCCGGATTTCCTGCCCGCTTGCATTCTTCTAATATTTCTAAAATGTTATCCTGCTCTTTCTCATAGAGATGATGAATGCTGTAAGCATTATCCCAATAGATTCTAAAATCTTTGGCTGCAGGTTTTAATTTGGCAAAGCGTCGAACCGTATCATCAGAATAGGTAATGCCCTGAGGATTTGAATATTTTGGTACACACCAAACTCCCTTTATACTATCATCCTCTGCCACCAGTTTCTCAATCATATCCATGTCAGGACCATATTCTGTCATCGGTACTGTAATCATTTCAATACCAAAATACTC
>DALYNO010000229.1:0-6793 GCA_031975295.1 Anaerocolumna sp.
ATTAACAAATAAAGAGCCCGCAGAGTGCCTAGATTTAAAAAATGACGCCAAAGAGTAGCTTCGTTGGCGTCATTTCATGGTTCTCTTCTTTACACTTCCACAGTCCAATTCATAGTATCTTCTAACTTACCTAATTGAATACCAGTAATGGCATCATACAGTTTCTGGCTATATTCTCCAATACCACCATCTTTAATCTGCATAATCGTATCTTCCCATCTTAATTGGCCAACAGGAGAGATTACTGCTGCTGTGCCAGAACCAAAAGCTTCTTCAAGGGTACCATTTTTATATGCTTCATGAATTTCCTCAATAGAAATCTTTCTCTCTTCTACCGGCAATCCCCAAGCTTTACATAGCTTGATTACAGAATCTCTGGTAACGCCAGGTAGTATGCTTCCATTTAATGCTGGGGTTACAATGGTTCCGTTAATTTTAAAGAATATATTCATGGCGCCAACTTCTTCTATATATTTTCTATCTACACCATCCAACCACAGTACCTGTGCATATCCCTCTTCATGGGCTTTTACTTGAGCTTTCATAGAAGCAACATAGTTTGCTCCGGTTTTAGCTTCGCCAATTCCACCTTTAACTGCTCTGACAAATTCATCCTCAATCCATATTTTAACTGGATTTAAACCTTCTGGATAGTATGCACCTACAGGAGATAAAATTATAATAAACATATAAGAATCAGATGGTCTTACTCCTAAAAATGGATCAGTTGCAATTATAAAAGGTCTGATATAAAGCGAAGTGCCAGGCTTTGTTGGAATCCATGCTGCATCTGTTTTAACTACTTCCTTTATAGCCTGCAGAAAATCTTCTACTGGTATTTCAGGAATACAAATTCTAACATTGGTTCTATTGGCGCGTTCAATATTTTTCTCAGGTCTGAATAATAAAACTCTTCCATCTTCTGTTTTATAAGCTTTAAGCCCTTCAAACATTTCCTGTCCATAATGAAAAACCATTGCTGCCGGGTCAAGTGTAAGTGGTTCGTAAGGCACTATTCTTGGGTCATGCCAACCTTTACCTGTATCATAATTCATAATAAACATATGATCAGTGAATATGGTACCAAATTTTAAAGGATTGCTCTCGCTAGGCTTTTCTTTTGGGGCTGCTGTTTTTTCCATTCTTATGTTTAACATAAATTTTCATCCTTCTTTCTTTTCTACCCTATGCAGTAATACATCTTCATGTGATTTCTATAAAACTCCATTGAGATGGAAATTTAAATATAAAGTATATATTATCCTTACAAGAATAAATTATCAAGTACTTTTTCATTAGATTATTGAAAAAGTACTTATTTGTAGACAACAATGTAAATTTTATAGTTCTAAACTCAGTAATTTTACATCGGGGATTTTAATACAATCCTTATCAGACATTATCAGTCCATCTTCCTGCATATGAATTAATTCTCTTGAGAGGGAGGGTCTTGCAACATTTAAAAAAGCAGCTAATTCTTCCCGATTCATAGTAAGCTTCACAGATCCATCCTTACAATTTTCTAACAGGAATCGAATTATTTTCTGTCTTAAGGTTCCGCTTGTTAAAAGTTGTACCTTATTATTAAGGTAATAGGCTTTTTGTGCTAAAATACCAAGCATATTTTGAATCATAACAGAGTGTGCTGTACTTGATTTCTCAAATGAAGAAAAAAAGTACTCCTTAGGTATCTCTAATACAGTAGATTTAGCGTTGGCAACCACATAATAATTATACTCTGCCTTTTTAAGAAATACAAAAACTTCACCAAAAATATCATTTTCTTCAATATTTGTAACGATAAATCTACGCCCATCAGGGGTATCTTTACAAACAATTACACTTCCTTCAATTAAAACATATAATGACTTAGGAGGATCCATTTGGCTAAAAATAATCTGATTTTTTTCATATTCTTTTAATTTGGCACCTGAAGAGTTCAAGCAAGCCTTTATTTCCTCTGTACCTAACCCTTTAAACAAAACATTATCCTTTATTTTATCTATCATTTTCAGGTTCCTTTCTACGAAATTGCGAATTAGATGATGTTAGAATGATGTCTGGGTCCAAACCAACTATTTACTTTCTTTCGTATTTATAAAATCCATATTCAATATTATAATATGTCCGTTCATCAGATTCAGCTGTAACAACCCATTCTTTCTTCTCATCTAAGTTAGGAAAATATGTGTCTGCTTGATAGGCAAAATCTATTTTAGTCACATGAGCTACATTACAGTAGTCTATCATTTGCTCATATATACTTGCACCACCAATCACATATACATCTTCGGTTTTGTACTCTTTCGCTGCCTCTAATGCTTCTTCCACACTATGCACCACCATAGCATCTTTTACTTCATAATTTGTTTTGGAGGTAATTACAATATTTAATCGATTCTTAAGGGGTCTGCCGCCCGGAAAAGTTTCTAAGGTGTTTCTTCCCATTATCACAACCTTATTCATGGTTTCATCTCTAAAGAATCGCATATCCTCAGGAATACTAATTAACAATTTATTATCATGGCCAATGGCCCAGTTTTTATCTACAGCTACAATTAAATTCATATTTCTACCTCAGGGATTTATAATACCCCCTTGCCACGAAAGAGTCTGAAAGAATCTATGTGGCACCACTTTCTTTAATCATTTTCTTTCAGCTAGTTATATTTATATCCAATATGGTACTAAACCGCAACTGGAATATTTTCAATTTTGGGTCCTGTTACATAATCATCCAATCTAAAGTCATCTGTGGTAAATCCATAGAAGTCCTTAATTTCCGGATTCATATAGAATTTAGGTGCCTCATATGTAGGTCTGGTAATCATTTCTTCTATAATTGGAATATGTCTATCATAAATATGAGCATCTGCTATTACATGAACCAATTCTCCCACTTGCATATCGCATACCTGGGAAAGCATATGCAGAAGTACAGCATATTGACATACATTCCAATTATTCGCTGCAAGGATATCTTGAGAGCGTTGATTTAGAATACCATTTAGTACTAGCTTGTCCTCTCCTTTGACCTTTGTTACATTAAAAGTCATACTATAGGCACATGGATATAAATTCATTTCATGTAAATCACTATGTACATATATATTAGTCATGATTCTGCGGCTGTATGGATTATTCTTTAAATCGAAGATAACTCTATCTACTTGATCCATTAGCCCTTCTTTGTACTGATGTTTTACACCCAACTGATAGCCGTATGCCTTACCAATGGAACCGTCTTCATCCGCCCAACTATTCCAAATACCACTCTTTAATTCATTTATGTTATTGGATTTTTTCTGCCAGATCCATAATAATTCATCTATACAACTCTTGATTGCTGTTCTTCTAAGTGTTATTGCCGGAAATTCCTTTGATAAGTCATATCTGTTAACCACTCCAAATTTTTTAATTGTATAAGCGCTAGAACCATCCTCCCATTTAGGGCGTACCTTTTCCCCTTCTGTGCTTACACCATTTTCTAATATATCTTTACACATATCAATAAAGATTTTATCAGCTAAACTCATACTAAAAGACCTCCAGTTTTTATAATTTAAAGGATGTCATAAACCGTCTTAAAAGAGTAACTCTGACAATTTATAACATCCCTTTATGACCTATAAAAATTATAACGTATACTTAAGTATCGGTCAAATAATAATTTAATCCATTATTGGTACTAAACTTTGCATATAAGCACTGATATTAGACGCATTGCTATATTTTTTATATTGGTTATCTTCTCTAACAATAAGTGTTGGTGCCTGCATAACTCCATATTCTCTTGCTAAGTCTGCATTCTCCTCTGCATCTACAATAACATAAGGAAAATCTCCCAAAATATCTTTCGCTAACTTGCAATTTGGACAAGTCTTCGTAGTAAAAAGATAGGCTGTGTCAAGTCCTAAATCAGTATGTAGAGCTGCTGCTACCTCTTCTTTCTCCGGTGTAAGAACAGCCTTAATAGTAGGCTGAGAACGGAAACGTTTCGTATCATAAAGCTTTCTGTTCTTATATTCTTGTGACTTTCCTTCATTCCAGTTTTGTACTGGCCTGTAATATCCAGTAATCCTTGAATAAACTTCCGCATTTTGTCCGCAATCTGGGCATACAAATTGCTCTCCCCTTAAATATCCATGATTTTTACATATGGAATAAGTAGGTGACATGGTATAGTATGGCAGCTTGTAATTCATAGCTATGGTTTTTACTAATTTAGCTGCTGCTTCCCAATCTGGTAACTTTTCACCTAAGAAAGCATGGAAAACAGTACCAGAGGTATATAAAGTCTGCATTTCATCCTGTACATCCAAAGCTTCAAAAATATCTTGTGTAAAGCTTACAGGTAAATGAGAACTATTTGTATAATAAGGTGTATCCCCTTCAAAACCTGCGGTTTTTATGTCTGGATAACGTTTTCTGTCATGTTTGGCAAGTCGATAACTTGTAGATTCTGCTGGTGTAGCCTCTAGATTATATAAATCACCGTATTTTTCTTGGTAATCAGATAGTCTCTCTCTCATAAAATTCAATACTTCAATTGTAAAATTCTGGGTTTGCTGATTTGTCATATCTTTACCAAGCCAGGAAGCATTTAAGCCCACTTCATTCATACCCACAAGGCCAATGGTTGAAAAGTGGTTCTCAAAAGTCCCCAAGTATCTCTTGGTATAAGGATATAATCCCTCATCTAATAATTTTGATATAACCTCTCTTTTAACATTTAAGGAACGAGCAGAAATATCCATCATACGGTCTAGACGCTTATAAAAATCTTGCTTCGATTCAGCCAAATAAGCAATTCTTGGCATATTAATGGTTACTACCCCTATAGAACCTGTACTTTCACCTGATCCAAAGAAGCCACCTGTTTTTTTACGAAGTTCTCTAAGGTCAAGGCGAAGTCTGCAGCACATGGAACGAACATCACTAGGTTCCATATCACTGTTTATGTAATTTGAAAAATATGGTGTACCATACTTAGCCGTCATTTCAAATAATAATCGATTGTTAAGGGAATCTGACCAATCAAAATCTTTTGTGATAGAATAGGTTGGTATTGGATATTGAAATCCTCTGCCATTTGCATCGCCTTCGATCATTATTTCAATAAAGGCTCTGTTAACCATGTCCATTTCTTTCTTACAATCTTTATATTTAAAGTCTACTTCTTTGCCACCAACAATACAGTTTAATTCTGCCAAGTCGTAGGGTACAGTCCAATCCAAGGTTATATTAGAGAATGGCGCCTGGGTTCCCCATCTGCTGGGAGTATTAACACCATAGATAAAGGACTGAATGCATTGTTTCACCTCTTTGTAGGATAAGTTGTCAATTTTAACAAATGGAGCTAAATATGTATCAAAAGAAGAAAATGCCTGAGCTCCTGCCCATTCATTTTGCATAATACCCAAAAAGTTAACCATCTGATTACATAGTGTGGATAAATGGCCTGCAGGAGAGGAGGTAATCTTACCCGGAATTCCTCCAAGTCCTTCCTTAATGAGTTGTTTTAGAGACCATCCGGCACAATAACCTGTTAACATGGATAAATCATGTAAATGAATATCTGCATTTCTATGTGCGGTGGCTATTTCCTCATCATAAACTTCTGATAGCCAGTAGTTAGCGGTTACAGACCCGGAATTGTGAAGGATTAATCCGCCGACAGAATAAGTAACTGTGGAATTTTCTTTTACACGCCAATCTTCTTCCTTAACATAACTATCTACAATTTCCTTATAGTCAAGGATAGTTGACTTCATATTTCTTATTTTTTCACGATTCTTACGATAAAGTATGTAGGCTTTGGCTACATCGGTATAGCCGGTCTGCTCTAATACATGTTCCACACTGTCTTGGATTTCTTCCACTGAAATTCTATTGTTTAAAATCTTTCCCTGGAAATCAGCAGTAACTCTTAAAGCCAATAAATTAATGATATCTTCTGTAAAAATCTTTTCTGTAGCTTTAAAAGCCTTAGATATTGCATCTGAAATCTTATTCATATGAAATTCTGCAATTTCGCCATCTCTTTTTACAACGTGAAACATATAATTTCCCCCTTTAATATAGCTTTGTGGATTAAATGCTTAAAGTTTTTGTATAAGTAAAGTGCCGTATATTTTTATTATACAGCACTATCTTTAGCACGGCTTATTTTTAACAATTAATCCCAGATACTGTTAAATCCTGTTACCATTTTTTTCAATTCATTTTATATCGTTGATTATTATAATAGCAAAATTCCCCCATTGCGTCAAGGGGGAATTTCCACAATATATATTTTAAATTGCTTCTAGAACACTAGATATAGTGGTTTTTTCTAGTTAATATTTCCTATATATCTTTTTGAATTCTGAAATTAAAGTGAATATTTTAGTATTGTTTTGATTCTTCTTCTATTAAACTCATTGGCTAAATAAAACCAATTGTTTCTATTATTTCTATTTTTCATTTAATTAAAAATTGGCACAATATAGCCCCTAAAAATATGAATTTTCTATTATTCTTATTTCTTTATAAAGAGGAAGGCATCAATAATCAGATTATAGCTAATCCTATCAATAGAGTGACGAATGCTAAATTGGAGGATTTATTATAAAGAATAGTAAATATCCTTAGGCAGATATGCTCTAATATAGATACCATCTTCCCGATAATCTTCTACCAACAACTGTCCGTACTTACGTATCATTTGTATTTTACCTGCTTCTTGATAGGAGAATATCTTTTCTATTAATACTTTTCTATCTCTTAATATTTCTTCTAACGTTTCTTTTAA
>DALYNO010000230.1:0-6759 GCA_031975295.1 Anaerocolumna sp.
AAGAATTAAATACTGGTCAGATAGACTTGCAGTGGCAGAGTATGTATTTCCACCAAGGATTAAAGGAAGAAAACCTACAAAGGCCAACAGAGCAGATCAGCTATCCAAAGGTAATCAGCAAAAGATTCAATTAATGGCGGCTTTAATATCAGACCCTGAGTTAATCATCCTAGATGAACCCTTAAGTGGCCTTGACCCTGTAAATACAGATTTATTTAAATCCATCATAAAAGAAGAAATTGCGAAAGATAAGTATATGATTATGTCAAGTCATCAGATGCCTACCATTGAGGAGTTCTGCTCTGATATTACCATATTAAACAGGGGTAAGGCTGTTGTACAAGGAAACTTAAATGAAATTAAGAAAAGTTATGGAAGAGTGAATCTAATTGTTAAGAGTGATGTGGACATTGCTTCTTATATTAATTCCTTTGGACTTAAAGTTGCCAGCAAAACACCTAGTGAATATCATTTAAGAGTACAAGGTGAGGAGCAGGCAATGGCATTTTTGGCCAAACTAATTGAAGAGAAGGTACCAGTTGTTAAATTTGAGCTTCGTGAACCGTCATTACATGAAATATTTGTTGAAAAGGTAGGGGATGTGCATGAAGAAAAGTAGTATAACTGGTTGGAAGGATATATATTCCTTTACACTGGTTCAAACTTTAAAGAATAAGACTTTTGTTGTATCCTATATTATACTTTTGATTCTGGCATTGGCCACAGTTCCTGTTCTTAATATGGTTACATCAACTTCTGACAAAAATATGGAGATTAGTCCTATTAATACCGTATATGTAGTAAATGATACAACACTGCCGGCTATGGATTATTCAGTCATAACCAAAGAGGAAGCGTTTAGTAAAGTTACATTTAAAGATACAACAGAAGATGTTAAGGTGGTTGCAGATAGGATTGAAAAGGAAGAAAAGGATTCTGTTATTTTAACTATTTCAAATACAAATGGATTATATGGCATACATTTAGAAAAAGCAGCAGAAGGTTCTATTAAAGAAAGCGATTTGCAAAATTTGGGGGATTTGTTTTCCACTTATTTTAAGGAATATGCATTGGAAACTTTGGGTATTACAGAGGCACAGTTAACCTTAATTAATGCACAGGTTAATAGTTTTGTTTCTAAGGCTGACGAGGCTGGTAACATTGTTGTGAAAGAAGATACTTCCATTAGTAATGCAGAGTATTGGTTTATTTATGCAATCCTTTTTATTATTATGATGGTTAATATGATGGCTAGTACACAAATTGCTACTTCTATCATAACAGAAAAATCTACCAAAGTAATTGAGTATATACTAGTATCCGTAAAACCCTTAGCGATTATTGTAGGTAAAGTTGCAGCAATGTTATCTGTCGTTTTGCTGCAGATGGGTTCCTTAGTATTAGTTGCAGCACTTTCCACTAAAGCATCAGAAATGATAACAGGTAATGTGGCGGATGGGTTAATTAAGTTTATACCTACTGAAGTATTTAGTAATTTTAGTGTTTTAAATATATTATTATGTCTGGTAGCCATTGGACTTGGACTAATTTTTTATGGTACCCTGGCAGGTCTTGCAGGTGCAACGGTTAGTAAGCTAGAAGAATTAAATGAAGGTCTTACCATGTTTACATTTACTACAATTATAGGTGCATATATAGGTATTGGTGCTGCTAATGTATTAATGGCAGCAGGAAATAATCCATTTGTTACCTTTGCTTTTTTATTCCCTCTTTCTTCACCCTTTATTTTACCTGGTGCAATTTTGCTCGGAAAGATTAGCGTACCATTAATTGTACTATCTATTGTATTACAAATTATATTTGCTGGTCTTTTAGCTAATTTTGTTGCTGGTATATATGAAACATTAATTCTTCATAATGGAAACAAAATAAAGATAACCCAATTATTTCAGATTTCAAAGACTGTATCAAGGGGGGGTAAAAATGAAAAATAAATTTAAAGGATGGGGTTCTGTCTTTTCATTTACCTTTAAGCAATCAGTAAATGGGACTGGATATAAAATAGGAACTGCTATAGTATCTATTTTACTAATTGTTGGAATAATAGCAGTTAACTTAATTGTAGCTAACGTTAGCAAAGAGAAAAGTAACAAAGTATCTCCTGTTGAGACGGTTTATGTGCAGGATAGCAGTGGATTAGTACCAACTGATTATGCCAACTATATGATGACAAAATCACCTGAGGTATTTGGTCAAATTCAGTTTGAAGAAGCCGGCAGCGGTTTAAGAAATGACATTATATTAAAGGCAGCAGCTGTTGACAATGCTATTGCTGTTTTTGTTCAGGCAAGTGATTCGGGTTATGATATGGAAGCAGTTATTCCAGCAAACTCAGAACTTAAAACAAAACATGTAAATGCTCTTATAAAAGAAATGATAACTGCTTTTGAGACAAATAAGCTTATGCAGTCGGGCATTTCACCAGATCAGCTAAATATTGCTCTAAATCCTGTAGTTACAACTCTTTCTGATATTGGTGAGAGTACCAATGAGATGGTTTTTTTAATCAAAATCTTTGCACCTATGCTATTTGGTGTAATATTATATATTATGTTGATTTTGTATGGACAAATCATTAGTAAATCAGTATCTGCAGAGAAGACCTCAAAGCTTATGGAAACACTGCTAACCTCTATTCATCCATATGCCTTAATCAGTGGTAAAATACTTGGTATAGCAACCAGTGCTATCATGCAGTTTGTTATATGGATTGTATCCCTTATAATAGGTCTATATGGTGGTAATGCCATTACGCAAAGTATTTATCCAGAATATAAGAATTCAGTGGTGGCTATTATTGATTTTCTAAGAGATAATATTGGAGAAGCTGCTCTAAGCCCACCTTCCGTAACATTGGCTGTGATTTTCTTACTTGTAGGCTTCTTGTTCTACTGTGTTATTGCAGGTTTTGCTGGTTGTTTGGTTTCTAAACCAGAAGAAGTGGCATCCACGCAGGCTATCTTTCAGTTACCTGTAATTATTAGCTGGCTTGTATGTTATCTGGCACCATTATATAACAAGCATACTCTTTTAGCTGTAGCAAGATTTATCCCCTTCACTTCACCTTTTAGTATTCCAGTGGATTTAATTACAGGTACCATTGGACTTGGGCAGGGAATTGTATCTTTGCTAATTTTAAGTGGTTTCTCTCTTCTTGTTATTATGCTTTCTGCTAGAATATATAAAGGTCTGGTGCTTTATACAGGTCAGAAAGTTACCTTTAAAACAATTGGAAATGTCATAAAATCCAATAAATAAATTTTCACATTTAAAATATTTGATAAAAACTTAAGTCATCATTTTAATAGTAAATGAATCAATACTGAAACTTTCGTAACTACTGAGATTATTCTAATAATTTTAGTAGAGTACGAAAGTTTTTTCACGTTATTATAATCCTTACATAGAATGGAAAGAATAGACTAATCCATCATAGGGGGAGAATAATGCCTAAAAAGATTAAATATATTGCATTCTATGAAGATGTTGCAACAGATAAACAGAATCGATATGCTGTACCAGCTGCAGTGAATAAAATTAGTTATATAAGTAGCTCTTTAGTTAGAAATAATTATGAGGTTACTATTGTTACGCCCAGTTGGACCCTTAACAATTCAGGATTCTATAGAGGTAGTACAAGAGAAGTTGCACCTAATATTAGATTAAAGACATTTCATACCTTTGGTTCAAGTATGAAAGGAATTCGAATGTTTAAATATGTATTTTCATTACTTCAATTGTTCTTATATTTATTCTTTCATACAGTTAAGGATGAGCCAATTATAATGTACCACGCTATGATATTATCCTTTCCCATAAGATTGGTAAAATATTTAAAGAAATTTACACTGATTCTGGAAGTGGAGGAAATTTATCAAGATGCATCAGATTTTAAGGAAAATAAAAAAGCCAGCGAATATAAAATATTTCACAAAGCGGATAAATATATTTTCTCAACAGAGTTACTTCATGAAAAAATAAATCAAAAGGATAAGCCTTATACTATTGCATATGGAGTCTATCAGTATGAGGAAGCCATCACTGAAAAAGAAGCAGATAATTCTATCCATGTAGTATATGCGGGAACCTTCTCTACGATAAAAGGTGGAGGCTTAGCAGCAGTAGCATGTGCGGCTTATTTACCTGATAACTATCATATGCATATTGTTGGATTTGGCTCCATGGAGGAGACTCTAGCAATTAAGGAAAAAATAGAGAAAGTCAAAAAGGATTCTAACTCTAAAATTACCTTTCATGGTACTTTATTTGGTAAAGAGTATATCACTTTACTGCAGAAGTGCCACATTGGATTAAGTACCCAAAATTCAACAAAGGTATTCTGTGAAACCTCCTTTCCTTCTAAAATCTTATCCTATTTATCGAATGGTTTGTGGGTCGTATCTGGACGTATCAAAGTAGTGGAACAATCCAAGTTAACTAACATTTATTTTTATAATAAACAATCACCATCATCTATAGCAGAGGCCATTCTATCGGTTAATCTAAGTGTTCCAAATAATTGCAGGGAATTAATGAAAGCTCTTGATACTAATTTTACAAAAGAGCTCTCTTTGTTACTCAAAAAATAAAAAATTCTTGCTGGACAAGCATGCTCCTAATATTTCATATTTATTTCCATTTTCTTTAGAAATTCTTTGGATTTATAGAAAGATGTATTTAAGATTTCTGTTTTATGATAATAAAAAACAAGAAAAGGAATAGCAAGGAGCGAAAGATAATGACAATACAGTGCTATAGAAAGAGGAAGATTAGCTATGGACATTCAAACAATAACAGGGTATTTTCAGACATACGGTGTCATCGCCATATTTACAATCGTTTTTCTAGAATATTTAAACCTACCCGGATTTCCGGCTGGAATCATTCTGCCACTAGCAGGAATATTCGCCAAACAAGGAAATATAAGCTTCTTACAAGCCTTCTTGTTATCGGTGCTTGCGGGGCTCTTTGGAAGTCTGTTATTGTACTTCTTAGGGAGATTAGGCGGTGAAATATTTTTAGAGAAATATTTAATGAAGTTTCCAAAGCATCGTCCGGCTATTGAAAAAACCATGCGATATATTAACGATAAAGGTTGTCTGGGAATCTTGCTAGCCAAGCAGGTCCCTATGATACGAACCATTATATCCATACCTGCAGGTGTATTAAAGTTTCAAATAGTTAATTATACCATTTATTCTGCAATTGGAATTGCAATATGGAATCTAGTTTTTATGGGAGCTGGTTATTTTCTAGGCGATGTAGTATTTAGTAAGTTAGGATAGCAGTTTAATTGAAAAGCAAAGTATGGAAATGAAAATATGCAGGTCTCTAAGAAATGACCTGAAAGGGAAGTAAAAGTAAAATAAGCAGTAAATATGTAATAGGGAAGTAAATGTAATAGGGAGTAAAAGCAATAGGAAAGTAAAAGTAATAGGGAAGTAAAAGTAATAGGGAGTAAATGCAATAGGAAAGTTAAAATGAAGGAAAGTTAAAATAAGGAAGAAAGACAATGATGTAGTAGCTAAGAGAGAAAGGGTGCAGTATTACATTTGTAAACAAATATGAGATGCAAGGGGATAATCATGAGAATAGCAATGTTAACAAATAACTATAAACCTTTCGTAGGGGGAGTACCAATATCTATAGAACGGTTGGCAAAAGGACTTAGAAATATTGGGCAAGAGGTGTATATTTTTGCTCCTAAGTATGAGATCGCCGAAGAAGAACCCTTTGTTATTCGATATGGTTCCAGAAAGAAGAAGTTAAATGGTGAACTTACTATCCCCAAATTTGCTGTTTTAGAATTGGAAGAAAAGTTTGAAGAAATGGATTTTGACCTGATTCATATTCATCATCCTGTTATAAGTGGGTATGTGGGATGCTATCTTGGATGGAAATATAATATTCCAGTTATTTTTACCCATCATACCAGATACGAGGAGTATCTTCATTATTTCAAGAGCTTTCATAGCAAAAAATTAGTGTTATTCCATAATAAAGTGTTTATGAATTGCTGTAGTATGGTATTTGCACCTTCACCTGGAATTAGAACATTCTTACAGGAGAATGGAACTACTTCTGAGATAGAGGTTTTACCTACAGGTTTACTGGACAAGGATTATACTTATCATGACAGTGAGGTGAAAGCCCTTAAAAAGAAATACAGTCCAGCGGGTCAGCGATTATTTTGCACTGTTTCCAGATTAGAGAAGGAAAAGAATATTTCCTTTCTTATAGAAGCTCTAAAAGTATTCAAAGACAGGAATGATAGCAATTTTAAGTTCTTAGTCATAGGAGAGGGTACACAAAAAGATATGCTAAGAGATAGAGTGGAAGTACTTGGACTGGAAGATCAAGTCGAATTGCTAGGCAGTATTCCAAATGAAAGAATTACATCCTATTATAATGCCTGTGATTTATTTTTATTTGCCTCAACTACAGAAACCCAAGGTATTGTGGTTCTTGAAGCCATGGCAGCAGGGCTTCCTGTGATTGCTGTAAATGCAAGTGGTGTCAGAGATGTTGTGATGAATGGGGTAAATGGATATATGACAGAGGAAGATATAGATCAATGGGCGGATAGATTAGAAGCAATATGTAAGAATCCTCATATTTACGAGTCCATGAAAATAAATGCGAAAGCACAAGCTCTAAAATATAGAGAGACTGATATAGCTAAATTAGCTTTAAAATATTATCAGAACGCAATTACTTCAAAAGAAATGGAAAGAAGTT
>DALYNO010000231.1:0-6751 GCA_031975295.1 Anaerocolumna sp.
TCCTGGCTCCTGTCATAACATTACTGACTGAACTTACTGAAAGTCCACAGGCCTTTGCTAGATCAGCGCCATTGTAACCTTTTTCTGCCATTGCAATAAATAATTTGCCTGTATCTACGGATATTTTCATCTACTCACCTCCGAATATTAATTACACGTTATCGTGTAATCGAATTATATTACCCTCATTCGTGTATGTCAAGAGTTTTTTTTAATTAATGTTGCAATATCGTGTAATTTATGATATCTTAATTTTAGGAGGTAAACAAATGGGAATTAATGAGTTAATTAATATTGGAACTAGAATTAAACAAAAGAGAATGGAAAAAGGATATTCACAAAAGGAGATGGCAGCATCTTTGGGCATACCCGATTCAACTTATTCAAATTACGAGAATAACTACAGAGAACCCAATGGAGCTATATTATCCAAAATAGTAACAACGCTAGAAGTCAGTTTGGATGAGTTAGTAACAGATAATAACGAACTTCAAAAATATTATAGACAATTTGCTTCTAAGGAATTTCCTAATAATTATGAAGGTGTATTAAAAGCAATTTCAACTATAATGAATAGTATGGAAGTATTTATCGAAGAGGATAATGGAGAATATGCTGTATTTGGAAATACTTTTGAAGGTTTCAAGATTTCAGACAAGGAAATTAAGTGGCTAGAAGAAGAAATTAAAGAATACTCTATTTTTTGCATTGAAAAGCTATATAAAAAGCATATGGACGATATAGAATAAAAAACAGCCCCCAGGTGTACCACCACCCAAGAGCTGCTTTCATAAATGACACATATAAACCCGTAAGGCTATAAGATATCACCCTTAACAAGGATATTTTATCATAGCCTTAGCCTTTTGTACACATTTTTAAGGAGAATGATAACTTATGCCTGCCTATAAAAGTAAAGATGAAAAATCCTGGTACCTACAATTTTATTACACTACCTGGACAGGAGAAAAAAAGAAGAAATTAAAACGAGGTTTCCCAACAAAGAAAGAAGCCACTACCTGGGAAAGAGATTTTCTTAGTAAGCAACAAGCTAATCAAGATATGACTTTTCAAACCTTAGTCGACTTATACTTTGAGGATATGGGTTCCAGACTTCGCAAAAACACCTTAGATTCAAAGAAGAACATCACAACCAGTAGAATACTACCCTATTTCAAAAATCAGCCTATAAGCCAAATTAAGCCTACTGACATACGCAAATGGCAGAATGAAATTCTAGATCAGAACTATTCCCCTACCTATCAAAAGAAATTAAATAATCAATTAAATATACTTTTAAACTTTGCAGTCAAGTATTATGGATTGATAGAGAATCCCTGTAGGAAAGCCGGGAGCATCGGCAAGACAAAAGCAGATAGCTTTAATTTTTGGACACATGAAGACTTTTCTAAATTTATAAAGAATATATCACGGCCAGAAAGTTATGCTGCATTAAATGTACTGTATTGGACAGGCATCCGTATAGGTGAGTTATTGGCCATTACATCAACAGATGTCAATCTAAGAGATAAAACCCTTACTATCAACAAATCACTACAGAGAATAGCCAAACAAGACATTGTAACAGCTCCTAAGACACCTAAGGGCAATCGTACTATAACACTTCCTGATTTCCTTTGTGACATACTTAGGACCTATTTAGATCAGTTGTATGACTGTCCAGAAGATGCAAGGATATTTCAGTTTACAAAGTCACTTTTATACAATGAAATCAGTCGAGGAAGTAAAGCTGTCGATATCACACCAATTAAAATCCATGAACTTCGTCACAGCCACGCATCACTTTTAATCGAAATGGGATTTTCGCCTTTATTGATTGCCGAACGCCTGGGGCATGAAAAAGTTGAAACAACATTGAATACTTACTCACACCTTTACCCTAGCAAACATGGCGAAGTAGCAGAAAAATTGAATAACTTAGAATCAAATCAGAATCACGAGAAATAAAAAAAGAGCCTAAACCCAAGTTAACCAAGGGTCTAGGCTCATATTTAATTAAGCAATGATTGTAGCAACTTTACCTGAACCAACTGTTCTACCACCTTCACGGATCGCAAAGCCTAAACCTTGTTCCATAGCGATAGGATGAATTAATTCGATGCTCATTTCGATGTTATCACCAGGCATACACATTTCTACACCTTCAGGAAGGTTACAAACACCTGTAACGTCTGTTGTTCTGAAGTAGAACTGAGGTCTGTAGTTGTTGAAGAAAGGAGTATGACGTCCACCTTCATCTTTAGTTAAAACGTAAACCTGAGCTGTAAATTTCTTGTGGCATTTGATTGTATTAGGTTTGCAAAGAACCTGTCCTCTTTCGATATCAGTTCTTTGAACACCACGAAGAAGAGCACCGATGTTATCACCAGCTTGCGCTTCATCAAGAAGTTTACGGAACATTTCGATACCAGTAACAACAACTTTACGAGTTTCTTCTTTGATACCAACGATTTCAACTTCTTCAGAAACATGAAGAACACCACGTTCAACACGGCCTGTAGCAACAGTACCACGTCCAGTAATGGAGAATACGTCTTCGATAGGCATTAAGAAAGGTTTGTCTGTTTCTCTAAGAGGATCTGGAATCCAAGTATCAACTGCTTCGAATAATTCAAGGATTTTATCTCCCCAAGGGCAAGAAGGATCTTCAAGAGCTTTAAGAGCAGAACCTTGGATGATTGGAGTATCATCGCCAGGGAATTCATATTCAGTTAAAAGATCTCTGATTTCCATTTCTACTAATTCAAGTAATTCTGGATCATCAACCATATCACATTTGTTCATGAATACTACGATGTAAGGAACACCAACCTGACGGGAAAGTAAGATGTGTTCTTTAGTCTGAGCCATAACACCGTCAGTAGCAGCAACTACAAGGATAGCGCCGTCCATCTGAGCAGCACCAGTGATCATGTTCTTAACGTAATCGGCATGTCCTGGGCAGTCAACGTGTGCATAATGTCTAGCTTTTGATTCATATTCAACGTGAGCTGTAGAGATAGTGATACCTCTTTCTCTTTCTTCTGGAGCTTTATCGATCTGATCGAAAGCAACTGCTTGACCAGTTCCTAATCTCTCATGAAGAGTCTTTGTGATTGCTGCTGTTAATGTAGTTTTACCATGATCTACGTGACCGATGGTTCCGATATTACAATGTGGTTTGTTTCTTTCGAACTTAGCTTTAGCCATTTTATAACGTCCTCCTTTAAATAAATGCTTCATTAAGCATGTGCTATTGCAATATGCAATTTTGCACCGCCCATTTCGGGCTCATTAGGTTTGTCTTATAGACTTAATTATATTTCAATATAGAAATATTTTCAAGCTAAAATAATGATTTACACAAGTTTTTGTGTATTTTACTGCTTTGAGAAAGAACTAAAAATTAGTTCTTTCCTTTTGCTGCTAAAACCTTTTCCTGAACATTCTTAGGAACTGGTTCATAGTTATTAAAGAACATGGAGTAAGCACCACGACCCTGTGTTCTGGAACGAAGGGAAGTAGAGTAACCAAACATTTCTGACAATGGAACAAAACCTCTAATTAATTTTGTACCGTTAATGTCTTCAGAACCTTCGATACGTCCACGACGTGCACTGATATCGCCGATTACATCACCCATATAGTCATCAGGAACTGTTACTTCAACTCTCATGATTGGCTCTAATAATACAGCGCCAGCTTTGTGCATCGCATCTTTGAATGCCATGGAACCAGCAATCTTAAATGCCATTTCATTAGAATCGACTTCATGGTAAGAACCGTCATAAACGGTAGCTTTAATACCAAGAACAGGATATCCTCCAAGGATACCAGCTTTGGAAGCTTCTTCAATACCAGCACCTACAGCAGGGATGTATTCTTTAGGAATAGCACCACCAACGATTGCAGAGATAAACTCGAAAGTTTTTTCTGCATTTGCATCCATAGGCTCAAATCTAACTTTACAATGACCGTATTGACCACGACCACCGGACTGTTTCGCATATTTAGAATCGATTTCAACGGATTTAGTAAATGTTTCTTTGTAAGCAACCTGAGGTGCACCTACATTAGCTTCTACTTTATATTCACGAAGAAGTCTGTCAACGATGATTTCAAGATGTAACTCACCCATACCAGCGATGATAGTCTGACCTGTTTCTTCATTGGTATAAGTTCTGAAAGTAGGATCTTCTTCTGCTAATTTAGCTAAAGATTCACCCATCTTATCCTGACCAGCTTTTGTCTTAGGTTCAATAGAAACTTCGATAACTGGTTCTGGGAATTCCATCGCTTCAAGAATAACTGGATGTTTTTCATCACAGATTGTATCACCTGTTGTAGTACTCTTTAAACCAACTGCTGCTGCAATATCACCAGAATATACTTTATCAAGATCTTCTCTCTTATTTGCATGCATCTGTAAGATACGTCCAACACGTTCTTTTTTATTCTTAGTAGAGTTAAGTACATAAGAACCGGAGTTTAATGTACCAGAATAAACTCTAAAGAATGCAAGCTTACCAACAAATGGATCAGCCATGATTTTAAATGCTAATGCTGCGAAAGGTTCTTCATCAGAAGATTTCTTATGAATTTCATTACCTTCTTCATCAAATCCTTTGATATCAGGGATATCAGTAGGAGCTGGTAAGTATTCAAGGACAGCATCTAATAATTTCTGAACGCCTTTGTTTCTATAAGCAGAACCACAGCATACAGGAATAATTGAAGTTGCAATCGTTGCATTTCTAAGAGCAACTTTTAATTCTGCGTTAGATGGTTCTTCACCTTCTAAGAATTTTTCGATTAAAACATCATCTGTTTCACAAATGGATTCAATCATAGCAGCTCTGTATTCATCTGCAAGATCTTTTAAATCTTCAGGGATATCAGTGATTTCAATATCATCACCTTTATCATCTTTATAAAGATAAGCTCTCATTTCAAAAAGGTCAATAATACCAATGAATTCATCTTCTTTACCAATTGGTAATTGGATAGGCACAGCATTTTTACCAAGTCTTGATTTGATCATGCTTACTACGTTAAAGAAATCTGCACCAGAAATGTCCATTTTGTTAACAAATGCCATTCTTGGTACGTTATATTTATCAGCTTGACGCCAAACTGTTTCAGACTGAGGTTCTACACCACCCTTAGCACAGAATACACCAACTGCACTATCAAGTACACGTAAGGAACGCTCAACTTCTACTGTAAAGTCAACGTGTCCCGGTGTATCAATGATGTTGATACGGTGTTCCAATGCACCAGGCATTTTCTTGTGTTCGAATTCCTGAGTCCAATGACAAGTTGTAGCGGCTGAAGTAATTGTGATACCTCTTTCCTGTTCCTGTTCCATCCAGTCCATGGTAGCAGTACCTTCGTGAGTATCACCGATCTTATAGTTTACACCGGTATAGTATAAGATACGTTCAGTAAGAGTAGTCTTACCTGCATCAATATGAGCCATAATACCGATGTTCCTAGTTCTCTCTAATGGATATTCTCTTCCAGCCAAGGAAATTCCTCCTTAATTTACGTGATATCTATAGTTAAAACTATACATTCACTATATCAATTTTGTCAGTTAATTTATGCAAAATTAGTTTTGCCGAAAGGCTTAAAAAAGCCTTAATCGGATTACCAACGATAATGTGCAAATGCTTTGTTTGCTTCTGCCATTTTGTGCATATCTTCTTTTTTCTTAACAGATGATCCAGTGTTATTGGATGCATCTAAAAGTTCGTTAGCTAATTTTTCTTCCATAGTCTTTTCTCCTCTTTTACGAGAATAAAGAGTTAACCAACGAAGTGCTAATGCCTGTCTTCTATCTGGTCTAACTTCGATAGGTACCTGGTATGTTGCACCACCGATACGTCTAGCTTTAACTTCAAGAACGGGCATGATATTGTTCATAGCTTCTTCGAATACTTCAATAGCTTCTTTACCAGACTTAGCTGCAATTCTATCAAAAGCTCCGTATACGATTTTCTGAGCAGTACCTCTCTTACCATCTAACATGATGTTATTGATAAGTTTTGTTACAACTTTACTGTTATAAATAGGATCTGCTAATACATCTCTTTTTTGTATATGTCCTTTACGTGGCACGTTTCTTCCCTCCTTAATAATCCTTATCTGTCCTGCAGGTTGAATCCTGCGAATAATAAGATTTTCTTAAATCATCGGTACTCACATATCCCTTACGGGTAGTATAAGAATCTCTTATACCTTCATTGTGTTCGCGCTCAGTTTAACTTAACTTCTAAATCTATTCCGATTGTGGAAAAACAGTTTCTTCCTATGCGGTGATAAAATGCGACCCTACTTTTTATCTGAATTCTGAAATTAAAAATTAACCCGGCACTTAATGATTAGTGAAAAAACTGAATGATTACTTACCTGCTTTAGGTCTCTTCGCTCCATATTTGGAACGAGCTTGTCTTCTCTTAGCAACACCTGCTGTATCAAGTGTACCTCTGACGATATGGTAACGAGTACCAGGTAAATCCTTTACCCTACCACCTCTGATCAGAACAACACTATGTTCCTGAAGGTTGTGGCCTTCACCAGGGATATAGCTAGTTACTTCGATTCCGTTAGAAAGACGAACTCTGGCAATTTTTCTAAGAGCTGAGTTAGGTTTCTTAGGGGTAGCTGTTCTAACTGCTGTACACACACCTCTTTTTTGTGGTGAAGATGTATCAGTAGATCTCTTATTTAAGGAGTTAAATCCTTTTTG
>DALYNO010000232.1:0-6731 GCA_031975295.1 Anaerocolumna sp.
ATAATTGTAGAACCCGATATTCTAATAACCGACTACATCGCTGTAGGAGGGCTAGGAGCCGCATTTTTTAATGCCGGTGCTTTAATGTTAATATCCACACTAATTTTATATTTACTTAAGAGGGAAATCGGCGGTATATCCATATCTGCTGTATTTCTTATGGGAAGTTTCGGCTTGTTCGGTAAAAATTTATTAAATGTATGGCCCTTGATTTTGGGCGTATATCTCTATGCCAAAATGCGTCGTGAAAAATTTCATGATCACATTTATGCTGCCTTTTTTTCCACCAGCATTGCTCCAATTGTATCTGAAATCCTTTTTATATCAGACCTTAAAGTCTGGGTCAAACTGCCTTTATGTATCTTAGTAGGTGCTAGTATTGGCTTCTTGGTACCTATCGTTTCCAAGCATTTATTTCATGTTCACGAGGGTTTTAGTTTATACAATACGGGCTTTTCTGTTGGAATCATTGGAACTGTTTACGTATCATTTTTTAAACTACATGGTTATGCGGTAGAAAACAGATTAATTTGGAGTACGGATTACCAAATAACACTTGCTGTATTTCTTGCTACACTTTTTTCTCTTATGTTAATTACTGGTTTTTTTCTAAATGGTATGTCTTTAAACCTTAGACAAATCACTTCCCATTCTGGAAGATTAAATACGGATTTTATTTCTTTAAACGGCTTTGCACCTGTACTTATAAACATGGCCTTAAACGGTTTTATTTCTATGGCATATGTCCTGCTTGCCGGAGGTCCACTAAACGGACCTACCATTGGTGGAATATTAACCATTGTCGGCTTTGGAGGCTTTGGTAAACACATAAAAAACATTATTCCAATTTTCCTCGGAGTTTACCTTGGCAGTCTTATTCCTATGTGGGACTTAGACAGTCCTTCTACACTCCTTGTTGCGCTCTTTGGAACTTCACTCTCGCCAATAGCCGGACATTATGGCTGGTTTTATGGTATACTTGCATCTATTATTAATTCTGCAGTTGTATTGAACCTAAGCATACTGCATGGCGGTATGAATCTTTATAATACTGGATTTTCCTCTGGAATTGTTGCTGCTTTTCTTATTCCCATATTAAATCATTTGGTGAAAAAGAAAGCTGTTGATCTTACATAACAACATAAAAAAGGTGCATTATGATACCACCTACTGTTTGGTATGTATCATATGCACCTTTATCATTTTAAGTGATTTCTTTTAACTGCTCTACTCCTTCAGGCTATGGATAATAAGTATCTGCTAAATATCTAGTCTGCCTTTACCTGAGTCTTTGGATCAATAGGAGACTCTACTTTTGTACTGATTTCATCCTCAACTCCCTCAAGTCTGAAAAAGCTGGTTCTGGCAAGTTGTTCTGCATCTGTATCCTTTTTTATCAGCCCTAAAGCCTTCATATCCAGAATGTTTCTCGTAAGTGCCTTTTCTACCCCACTTACAGAAGGCAAATATTTAAAATGTTTAATAGCAGCAATATCAATGTCTAGTTCACCAACCAACCATTCATTATCTAATTGAACCTCTGCTGCCAAGTCTTTGTTTTGGTCAATCCAGGCAGAAGCTTTCTGAATGGCTGAGACAACTTTAGCTAGTTTTTTTGGTTGTTTTTCAATGGTTTCGTTTCTAGCCCACAATGCACAGCAATATTCATCTTTTAACAATTCTGATGTTGCGGAATCGAAAATGGAAATACCAGCTCCTTCATTTATAAGAATGGTTGCCTTAGGATCACCAATAGCGATGGCATCGACAGCTCCTTCTTTTAAGGCAATAGGAAGATTATCTTTATCATAAACAATGAATTCTACTTCCATATTTTCTGCGGTTGTTCCAATACCCTCACTTGCTAGCGCACGTTGGGTTACAATATGATCAGAGGAGGCTAACTGGGTTACACCAATTTTTTTACCCTTTAGATCTGCAACTGTCTTAATATCAGAGTTAGTTGATGCAATAATCTGTATACAGCCTGTATGGACACCAAGAACAGTCTTGGCTTCCAGCCCATTGTCTAGTGGTGCAAGCATTGCTGCAACTAAGCCAAAGCTAACATCTGCCTGTTTTGTTGAAAGCATTTCAACACCCGGTGTACTAGAGGTTACATACTCGTAATCTACTCCTTCAACCAGCCCTTCTGCTTCAAAGAATTCCAACTGTTTCGCAATATGAAGTGGTATACCACATAAACTTGAGCCATAAAGAACTTTAATAATACCCGCTTCTAACTCATCACCATTACTAGCAACTTCCTTTGCACCTTCTGTAACTCCATTGCTGCCTTCATCTTTATTTGCCTCCTGGGTAACAGCTACAGATTCCTCTTTCGTAGTAGTTGATTCTGCCTTCTTACAGCCAGTAAAAAGCAATGTAAATATGGTCAGTGTTATAAATAAGGCAGCAAACTTTTTCATTTTTCTCATATATTAATTTCCCTCTCTTACAAATATTGTGTTGAAACTTTTCATAAATCAAGCATCCCATATCTTCTTCATGTTCTCATATCTTCTTTTCGTCCCTATATCTTCTTCTCATTTTCATATGTTATATAAATCTCTTCCTTATAAATAGAACTCTGGTTGCTGTACCTTGCCGGTAAAGTCTAGAATTTGCAGTATCTTGGATCTAAGCTGCAAGAAGTCACCGCTATCCCTTTGTCTACCTAAATCTTCATTTCTTCCAATGTTTACATCTATAATTTCTTCGATCCTGGCAGGCCTTGGGGTCATTACAAAAACTCTATCACTTAAGTAAATAGCTTCATCTACGTCATGGGTTACCATTACCATGGTAGTTCCCCTCTCCTTCCAAACCCGGAGGATTTCATCCTGCATATTCATTCTTGTAAATGCATCAAGGGCACCAAGGGGTTCATCAAGGAGTAAAACTTTAGGATGATTTACCAGCGCTCTGGCAAGACTTGCACGTTGTGCCATACCACCTGAGAGTTGATGGGGATAGGACTTTTCGAAACCTTCAAGGCCTACTAATCTGATAAAATCCCTAACCTCTTTTTTCTTTTCTTTATACACGTGTCTCACTTTTAATCCATATGCTATATTGTCCTGTATGGTAAGCCATGGAAACAGCGTAGGATCCTGAAATACAAAACCTCTTTCATAGCCAGGGCTTTTGATGGTCTGGCCATCCAACAAAAGTTCTCCATTATTTGGCTCGCTTAAACCAGCAATCAACCGTAAAAATGTTGATTTACCACAACCAGAAGGGCCAATCAAACAGATAAATTCCCCAGCTCTAATATCTGCGTTTAACTTGCTAAGAGCTATTATTTTCTCACCATCTGGTCTTGTAAATTCTTTAGAAATATCTCTAGCCGTAATATTACCAAGCTCTGCATGATTTCTTGCTGTATTATCTACCATTTAATAACTCCCTTCTGCCAACCCAGTAATCTATCCCTTACTTTAAATTGCACGGTTATAAACAAGTAACAAAAACCTGCAATTAAGATAAGCCCGGCATAAACATTAGAATAGGATATCATTTCTTTCTGCCAGTTGATGTACCAGCCAATACCAGCCTTTACGCCAAACATTTCTGCGGCCATAAGTGCCACAAAGGAACTGCAGGTAGCATTGAAAAACCCTAAGAACATGGAAGGAAGTGCATCTGGTATTGCTATTCTAAAAAGATTTTGCAAATTAGTAGCGCCTAGCGTTGAAGACACCTCAAAATATGATCGTTTCACACCCTGAATACCAGAACTGGTCAATATAGTAATCTGAAACCAAACCCCGAATGCAATTAAAAAAATGGCTGCCCATCTGGAGGTTGGAAATATAATCAGAGCAAGTGGTATCCAGGTCGAAGAAGGAATTGGTCCAAGAATTCGTATGAAAGGATAAATCCAATAATTCCAATTCTTACTCCATCCTACTAAAATACCTGTAATAATACCTATAATAGTGCCAAAAAGTAAACCCTCTATAAGCAAGGTAAATGAACTGGCTAGGCACTTAATCAACAGACTCCTGTCTTCCACATAGACATTTAGAACTCTATTAAGACTTGGAAAATATATCTGGGGTAATAATAAGAATTTCACAGTTACTAAATTCAGTACTGTAATAAAAATGACTGTTCCACCTAGAAACCACCCTTTTGAAACGTAACGATTTCTTATTTTTTCATTGAATATAGAAATAATTACCAGTATAAGAGATACAACAGTAAATACCAATAATACATTTCTAAAATTTGTTAAGGTTCTGTACTTCGCATCCAAATGATTTGGAATAAGTACATCTGTAAGCAGTGCAATCATTAAGGTTATACTGGGAATGGCTGATCTGTAGTCAAAACGGGCCATCATTACTCCTCCCTATTAAATATCTGATTTTTATAAAACTTTTTAATTTTAAACATGGCTTTATCAATGGAACCGGAATTCATAAGAGGTATAAAACCATAATGTATCAGTAATTTTTCTGATTTTCCTCCAATTTGTTTAACTAAAATAATATGACAATCATTAAGCGCCTTAATCTTTTCTATGATATTATCATCCAAGTGGCTTCTACATTCCTCCTGGTGAGCAGTCATTCTGTCTTCAACAAAAACGACTTCATCTCGTTCTTGGCTTATTTCTAAAATTTGAAAACGACCACAGGTTCCAAAGTGCTCTGTTATGTGTTTACCGTCATTCGTTCCAATTGCTACACGGTATTTCATAAAACACCTCTTTCTAACTATTTTCATGGTTTAGGTAAAAAACGATTTCTATTTATATTCTTAATACCAGATTCTACTCTTTTCAATTTGTACCGCATTAAATAGTTCTGTAGACAAATACCTTTCACCGGTATCTGGTAAAATAGCCAAAATAGTTTTCCCTTTGTTTTCTGGTCTTTTTGCTACTAAGGCTGCTGCAAAAGCGGCTGCACCAGAAGATATACCCACCAAAAGCCCTTCCTCCCTGGCAAGTACTCTGGAGGTATCTATTGCTTCTTCATTCCTTACCTTATATATTTCATCGATAACTGATAGATCTAATATGCCAGGAAAAAATCCTGCACCAATGCCCTGAATCTTATGAGGACCCGGATTACCCCCTGAAAGAACAGGAGAAGCGGTTGGCTCTACAGCAATAATTTGAATATTGGGATTCTTTTCTTTTAAGTAGGAACCTGCTCCTGTTATGGTACCTCCTGTACCAACACCAGCAACTAAAATATCTATTTTACCCTCTGTTGCCTCCCAGATCTCAGGTCCAGTGGTTTCTCTATGTATTTTGGGATTTGCAGTATTTTCAAATTGCTGTAAAATTAGGCTGTTAGATGTCTGAATATTTAATTCCTCTGCTTTTCTAATGGCACCTTTCATACCAAGTGTGCCAGGCGTAAGTACTAGTTCAGCACCAAGGGCAGTTAAAAGGCTTCTTCTTTCAATGCTCATAGAATCCGGCATCGTGATAATTAGTTTATAGCCTTTTGCTGCAGCTACAAAAGCAAGACCTACTCCTGTATTTCCACTAGAAGGTTCTATTAACACGGTATCTTTTGTGAGCAGACCTTTTTCCTCCGCTTCACTGATCATTGCATAAGCAATCCTATCTTTTACGCTACCCAGAGGATTAAAATACTCAAGTTTTAATAGAAGCTTAGCATCCTTTATCTTAGCCAATTTAGAAAAGGCTAAAGGATTTAATATTGGTGTATCACCAATTAACTTCGTTAGATTTTCTACTACTCTACTCATTTTTACACTCCTCTATTTAAAAGTTTGCGGCTTCTTTTATATTATCTTTAGGGTCTCTTTCATACCAGTCTGCACTTAGCGGAAGACTGATGTTAGCAGATACATTCTTTACAAAATTAGTGTTTTTAAGTATCTTTACAGCTTTTCTGGCTAATTCGAAAGCACCAGAGTAACCCATGAAATTTAATGTCTGCCCAAATAAAGGAAAATTAGGTATTCCAAGTTTACTAACCCATCCATTGGCATTGAGATGCCCAATATATAAATCAGGCTTTAGCTTCTTTAACAGGTTCAACTCTTCTGCAGGCATTCCTGCAGCTACTTCAACCACAAGCTTTGGATCATTTATATCATCTAGAATGTCTTCCACAAATCGGTCAACATTGTGAGCTTTCACCCCAACCAGCTCCATACCAAGGGAATAGAAAAACTCTGCTGTCGTAATAATTCTTGTTTCTCCTCCTCCTACGAATACACTTTTTCCTTTTAAGGCTTCTTTTAGAGGTTCCAGTGAAATCCGCAGCTGCTCAGTCTCAAACCTTATCAATTTCTCTGCTTCTTCTTCCAGATGAAAATGAGCAGCGATAAGGCGTATCCACTGATTTGTATTTTTAATGCCAATAGGGAGGGTATCAATCAAATACTCAGTCCCGAATCTTTCTTTTAAATGGCCTAGCAGATAATCATCATGAGTAGCACATATACTTACATTTAAAGCTGCCTCACCAATTCTTGCCAAGTCATCCAAAGCATTATGAAGTGGCAGTACTCTTGGTATAAGACCTAGGGCGCTGACTAATCTAGCTAATTCAACTTCGTCACCATTACTATTTGAGCCAACATTAAATATATTTACAGTTCTACTTATTCTGTATTGGTCTTTTACATCTCTTTCTTCAATCGGCATAACTGTTTCATATTTTTGGACTGGATCAATAAGGTGCCTTAGTATACCGTGGTAGGCGGAATCATATCCAGATGCAACATATTTACTTTTA
>DALYNO010000233.1:0-6686 GCA_031975295.1 Anaerocolumna sp.
ATAAAACATAAAACATAAAACATAAAACATAAAACATAAAACATAAAACATAAAAAGCATACATCATTAGGATAAAAATAAGTAGTTTAACGTTAAACTACTTATTATATCACAAATGAAATTAAAGTACTTAGAAATTACGACAAGTTAAAGTACTAAGAAATTATGATAAGGCGTGGTTTGCCTATCTTAATTATAAATGGGGAAAGGAGGATAAGACAAGACGTTTGTTACTTGTAAATGTTTTTATAAAATAAGGAGGGGTCATCAATGAAAAAAAATCAAAAGAAGTTACTACGAGTATTGGTAGCATTACTTGCTATTATTACGCAAGTACTTACATCAATTCCAATTGTTAATGCAGCAGATACAGCTAATCTTGCGTTAGGTAAAACGTTAAACGCTAGTAGCTATAATCAAAA
Source organism: Anaerocolumna sp. (assembly GCA_031975295.1). Lineage (GTDB taxonomy): Bacteria > Bacillota > Clostridia > Lachnospirales > Lachnospiraceae > Anaerocolumna. The sequence continues at coordinate 423 of DALYNO010000233.1, forward strand.
TTATGTTGCTACAAATGCAAACGATGGTAATGTAAACACTTACTGGGAAGGAGGCGCAGGAGCTTACCCGGCAACTTTAACTGCTGACCTTGGGAGCGCACAGTCAGTATATAAAGTTGTACTGAAATTGAATGCTTCTTGGGAAGCTAGGACCCAAGGCATATCATTGTTAACTAGCGTGGATAATATTACTTATAGTAACAAGATATCTGGTTCTTACAGCTTTAATCCAGCTAGCAGCAATGTAGTAACAATAACATTTCCAGAGACCAGTGCAAGATTTATAAGACTAAGCTTCACATCTAATACAGGTGCTGTTGGAGCACAGGTTGCAGAATATGAAATCTATGGGAATGGAACTGTTGAAAATCCAACAGGTGGCACCCCTGATTTGGTGGTAACAGATATTACCTGGAGCCCAGCAAGTCCTTCTACAGGAAATAATGTTACATTTAGTGCTGTGATTAAAAACCAGGGTAGTGGTGCAACTTCCGCTGGAACTATCAATGGCGTGAGTTTCTTTGTAGATGGTACTCAGGTAGCATGGTCTGATAATAATTTAAGTTCCATACCAGCAGGGGGAACGGTTACCGTAACAGCAAATGGTGGTCCAGGTGGAAAAGCAGAATGGGTCGCTACGGCTGGAAACCATACCATTATGGCTTGGGTAGATGATGTAAACCGGATTGCAGAAACGGATGAAAATAATAACCAGTTTAGCAAAAATCTTACAACCGGCGGAGCAACGAATAATCAACCAGATATGGTTATCACTGATATTACATATTCACCAGCAAGTCCTGTAGCTGGAAATAATGTAACGTTTAGTGCATTAATTAAAAATCAAGGGAATAGTGCAGGTGCAGCAGGTGTTACAGTATTTCAGGTAAATGGTGTACAAGTTAGTTCTACTGCAAATAATACCACATCCATTGCAGCAGGAAATACTTTAACAGTTACTGCTTCAGGAACTTGGACTGCGACAAATGGCAGCCATAACCTTACAGCAATAGTTGATAATGGTAATACTACTGTTGAATCTAATGAATCCAATAACAGTTACAATGAGCCCCTAACAATTGGAACCAGCGGAGGAGGTACTCCAGATTTAATTGTAACGGATATTACTACGAACCCAGCCTCTCCACTTACTGGTAATAATGTAACCTTTAGTGCTGTTGTTAAGAATCAAGGTACTGGAGCAACACCTGGTGGAACAATTATTGGCGTTAGCTTCTTTGTAAACGATACACAAGTTAGCTGGTCAGATAATGTTACTACAGCATTAGCACCTGGAGCGTCAGTGACACTAACTGCAACAGGAGGTCCAAGTGGAAGCAATGCCTGGTCAGCAGCGACTGGTTCCCATACAGTTATGGCTTATGTCGATGATGTAAATCGAATCACAGAGACAAACGAAACCAACAATAAATATTCTGAGACATTGGTTGTGACAACATCACCTATGCCGGATCTGATCATTACTAGTCTTTCGAGCAATCCAGCAATTCCTACACAAGGTGATAGTGTGACATTTACAGCTACTGTTCAGAATCAAGGAAATGCAGCAGGTGCTCCTGGGGTAGTAGTATTTAAAGTAGATGGAAATACAGTCAGTACTTCATCAAATAATACCACTGTCCTTCCTGTAGGTGGTACCGCAACAGTTACAGGAACTTGGACTGCAACAGGTGTTGGTAATCAGACCATAACAGCAACAGTTGATCATAATGGTATTACAGCTGAGAGTAATGAGTTAAATAACACCCTGTCACAATCTATTACTGTTAATCCCAAACCAGGGGTTGACCTAATTGTAACTGATATTACCTGGAATCCTTCCTATGTAACCGCTGGTAATGGTGTGATTTTTAGTGCTGTAGTGAAAAATCAAGGTACAACAGGCGGTGCAGCGGGAGTAGTTGCATTTAAAATAAATGGGTCAACAGTAGCAGTAACTGCAAATAGCACGGCTACTATAGCAGCAGGAGCTACTCAAGCAATTACAGCTACAAGTTCATGGACCTCAACAAGTGGTGTGCACTCATTGACTGCAGTTGTTGATAATCATAATACAACTGTTGAGACAGATGAAACCAATAACTCTTATACAGTTAATATGAATGTAAGTAGTGGCGGCAGAGGTGCTACTGTACCTTATACAAGGTATGAATCAGAAAATGCTGCCATTGGTGGTGGTGCTGTTCTCAGATCTGCTCCAGATTTTAACTATGCATTAACTGCATCTGAAGCATCCAATCAGCAATATATTGCTCTTCCAACTAATGGTTCTTATGTGGAATGGACAATTGGCAATGGTGGGGCTGGTGTAAATATGAGATTTACCATGCCTGATTCCAGTAATGGTATGGGTCTGAATGGTTCCTTAGACTGTTATGTAAATGGAGTTAAGATTTCTACAATTGCTTTATCCTCATATTGGTCATGGCAGTATTTCACAGGTGATCATCCAGCAGATGCCCCGAATGGCGGGCAAGCAGCTTTTAGATTTGATGAGGTACATTGGAAATTAAACACAGCCTTAAAAACAGGAGATAAATTAAGAATTCAAAAAACCAATGGTGACAGTCTGGAATATGGCGTTGACTTTGTGGAAGTGGAACCAGTTCCTACTGCCATTAGCCAGCCTGCTAATTCACTTTCTGTAACTTCATATGGGGCAACACCTAATGATAGCACAGATGACCTTACTGCTTTTAATGCATGTGTTAATGCAGCAGCAGCTGCAGGCAAATCTGTTTATATTCCAGCAGGTAACTTTAATCTTGGTGGAATGTGGACCATTAACGCCAATAATATAACAATAACAGGTGCGGGAATGTGGCATACCAATATAATGTTTACTTCTCCGAATGCAGCAAGCGGCGGTATATCCTTTAGAATTACGGGAACTGTAGACTTTGGAAATATGTATATTAATTCTATGCTTCGATCCAGGTATGGGCAGCAGGCAATATACAAATGCTTTATGGATAATTTTGGAACAAATTCACGAATTCATAACTTCTGGGAAGAACATTTTGAATGTGGTTTCTGGGTTGGAGATTATGCACATACCCCTGCAATTGCAGCAGATAAGCTATTAATTGAAAATGGGAGAATTCGAAATAATCTTGCTGATGGTGTCAATTTCTGCCAAGGAACAAAGAATTCCACAGTCCTTAACTGCAGCGTAAGAAATAATGGTGATGATGGTCTTGCAATGTGGCCGGATAATACAATGGGAGCACCAATGGAAGTAAATAACTCCTTTATGTATAATACCATTGAAAATAATTGGCGAGCAGCAGGTATTGCAATATTTGGCGGCTCTGGACATAAAGCACAATTTAACTATATCAAGGACTGTTTTATGGGTTCTGGTATCCGTTTAAATACAGTCTTCCCGGGCTATCATTTTGAGAATAATGCTGGCATTTTATTCTCAGATACAACTATTGTTAATTCAGGTACCAGTAAAGACTGTTATAATGGAGAGCGAGGCGCTATTGATTTAGAAGCATCCAATACTAGTATTAAGAATATCACCTTTGAAAATATAGATATTATTAACTCACAAAGAGACGCTATCCAGTTTGGATATGGTGGAGGATTTAGTAATATTGTATTTAAAAATATTAATATCAACGGTACAGGTAAAGATGCGATTACAACTTCAAGATTTTCAGCACCTCACCTGGGTACAGCCATTTATACTTATACAGGTAACGGAAGTGCAACCTTTATTAATTTGACAACTAGTAATATAGAAGCTCCTGATAAGTATTTGATTATGAATGGATTTAATATTACATTTCAATAGTTGGTAGAAAATAAGATGGGTGAATATGGAATAAACAGGTTTCCTATAAGAATAAGGAAATCATAAGAATGTCAAGAATAAAGGAGTAAATGAAGTATTCACTAATAATGAACCAGTACTAATAGGAAATCATGTAAAGATATTGAAATATAAGTTGTAAGTAAAGGCTGAGAAAGAAGATTTAAAAACCGTCTTTCTCAGCTTTTTGGGTCTATTGAGCAAACTATATTAAATTCAGGTTTTCAGCCAGTATTTTATCATAGATTCGTATACATTTAGAAGTTCCTACATTGGAAATTTTATTGGCTTTGTGGTTTAACTCTTTTGCATAAGCCTTATCCTTAAGATATTTGGTATTTATAGTAACATTTAATAGAGCAGATTCAAATGCTGATTTACATACACTTACACCGATTCCAATATCACTTATTGCAAATGAGATATTTTTATTATAGATTTCATCAAATAAATCAATGGCAGTACCCAATAAGGTTAATACTTCGTATGGTACTTGTGCTGCTGTTTTAAGAGCATCTTCCATTATTTCATCTAGGTTTGGCGTATTGGCTGGAAGATGATAGGCTTTGGAGAGAGGAAGAAAGGCTTCTTCATCTTTTTTCATTAGTGTTAAAAATTCTTGTATAATAGAATTTAATTTATCCGTAATTAACTTCATATCGGATAGAAGTTCTAAATCCTGGGTTTGTTTTTTTGTTAAATTAGCAACCATATTGCCAAGAGAAAATCCAATAGCGCCAAGAAGTGAACTTACACTTCCACCACCCGGTGTAGGTTGGTCAGAGGATATTTTGTTTAGGTAATCAGCTATTGAAGAAGATGAGGTATCATACAAAGTCATAATATAGTTTGCCGTTTGGTTTCGTAATTACGGCTTCCTTTCTAAATTCTTTACAAATAAACTGCATCAATTAGAAAATGACCATAAGTTGCAATGCGCCATTTCCTATCATATATTTATGTCTAATTGTATAGAAAAAACACTGTTTTTCAAGAATAATTTAAAGTTAATAATCAACATCTGTCTTTTTGGAGGTATATATGCTATAATGCTTAAGAAAAAGCAAGAGAAATCAAAAACCCTCGAAGAACGTATTGTTTTCGAAGGCTAATGATGGCTTAGGTGAATTTGAATTTTACAAACATATTATATAATGAAATATTACATAATGCCAATTTACAGTTTAAATGGGACACATATATATAAGTTAACAGGCCTATCGGTTATACAAGGAAGGGAGAAAAAGAATGGATTTGCATTATTTGGAAATATTTAATACGGTAGCTAAGTACACCAGCTTTAAAAAGGCTTCTGAGATACTTCATATTAGTCAGCCAGCATTATCCATTCAGGTTAAAAAGTTAGAAAGTCAGACTGGTGTTAAGTTATTTGATAAAATTGGAAATAAGATTTTTTTAAGTGAAGCAGGGAAATTACTATATAGTTATACACAGAAGATATTTGCCATTGTAGAAGAGATGGAGCATAATATATCAAATCATAGTCAGGTAATTGGCGGGAATATTAATTTAGGAGCAAGTAATACCCCTGGTGCTTATTTTCTTCCTGTTATTATTGGCAAAATGAAAAAAATGTACCCAGAGGTGACAGTGAATCTTCACATTGCGGATACTTCAGAGATTACAAATTTAATTGAAAAAGGTACTTTGGATGTGGCTGTTAATGGCGGCAGTTGTAATTATAATGATAATATTTACTTTGAGAAATTATTTGATGACCGTTTGGTTATTGTAGCCTCACCGGATAATCCACTGAGTAATTTAGAGGAAGTAAGTATTCAGGATCTAAAAACTGTTAACTTTATAGTTCATAATTCTACCAGTCAATTGTTTTCTTGTTATAAGAGTTTTATTGATGTTTACAAACTACCTGAAAACATTAGTATGCATTTTGGAAGTATAGATGCCATTAAGTATGCCCTGTATGCCGATTTGGGTGTATCCATTATGCCGTATTATTCAGTTAAGTTTGAAATACAAATGGGATTATTGAGAGAACTTAAAATTAATTGTGATAAAATAGCATATTCTTATAGTTTGATTTATAATAAAAACAAGTATCTTACATTGACTACTAAAAAATTTATTGAAATTCTGAATCAGGAGCTACAGGGTAATGAATCGGTTTAGTAAAACCTGATAGCTAGGGTTTGGAATTTTAGATATTATAAAGAAGAAAGTATGGAGTTTTATAACCATCATATAAACTTATCAGAAAGGAAAATTATATGAAATTAATGATTGCATCAGATATACATGGATCAGCATATTACTGTGAGAAATTATTACAGGCCTATGATAGAGAAGGGGCTCATAAGCTTCTATTACTTGGGGATATTCTATACCATGGACCAAGGAATGATCTTCCCAGAGAATATAATCCTAAGCAGGTAATTGAATTG
>DALYNO010000234.1:0-2431 GCA_031975295.1 Anaerocolumna sp.
ACAGAGAGGTTACCCTTCTCCTTTTTATTCTCGAATTCAATATAATCCAGATAATCTCTGCCATATTCAGCAGCCTGCTTCCAAGCTGAGAGTGCCATTAATACTTCAATTAACCCATCCACACATTTGATAATACTGGTGGCATAACGTACCACACTGCCTATGCTTATTACTCCCATGTATGCTTTTAATGCTGCATACAAATATACACATCCGCCGCTAAGGTTTGATATGGTATTTTCAATGCATGTCCCTTGCATTTCTATCACTCTTAAACGCCCTAAGACTCCCCTTGCTTCTGGTTCTTTATGGAATACTCCCTTTTCGATTAACTCTTCTTGTTTAAAGATCCGTTGGTCTTTAAGGGTTTCGGTACCTGCTATGATATTATGTAAAAAATAGTTACTCATTTTATTACACGCAGCATATGCTTCAAAGGTATTTTTAAATTTTTTGTTCCAAATATTACTTGTCTTGTAACTACAATAAGCAAGACTGGCAAGGATCCCAAACAATAGGAACAGTAACCAATTAGATGACAGAAATCCATAGCCAGTTACTTTAGCACCTACACGAAACAGAGGAATAGACACAATAACTGCAGTAATAACACTAATAAGTCCTGTTAACCCCCTGTCCAGTGGCCAGATAATCATCCAATAGATACCGCCTCTGACATTTACCACCTGTTCCTGTTTACGTTTCTTATCTTGAAGTTCTGGATTCTCCAAATGCTCGTAGTCTATCTCCATACTCTGTTCATTCATATCCAGATTCTGTCGTTCCATACAATTTTCAACTCTTGCATTAAAGAATTCTCTTAAGTATGCTTCTATAAGTTGTGCCACTAATATGCCTAATAAACCAAGTATTGTATATTGTAGAATAGGGCCAAAGCCAATGCCCTCCACTAATCCATCAATGATATAACCAGATAATATAATAGCAAGGTAAGGTCTTGTACCAGTAACCATAGAAAGTATAATACAGACGATAATCGTTGGTTTATTATGTTTCGCAAATAAAGCAAATAATCTTTTTAGAATAATAAAATCCGATTCTTTTTTCATGCACTACACCTCCCCTTCCATCACTTGATTTCTTTTAATTTCTTTTTCCTGTTCTTTATAGTACTGACTTTGCAAGTCGTAAAGTCTGGCATATTTACCTTTTTGCTTCATTAACTCCTCATGCGTACCTGTTTCAACAATATTACCATCTTCTAATAATACGATTCTGTCACAGAATCTTGTAGATGACAATCTGTGGGATATGTAAATAGAGGTTTTCCCTTTGGTCACTTCTCCATATTTCATATAGATTTCATTTTCCGCAATGGGATCTAGTGCAGCAGTTGGTTCATCCAGTATGAGAAGGGGCGCTTCCTTATATAAAGCTCTGGCAAATAGCAATCGCTGTTTTTCTCCTCCAGAAAAGTCCACTGCCCTTTCATGAACCTCTCTAATTAATACACTCTCTCCTTTTGCAGAAAGTTTTTCATACCTGTCCCTGAATCCAGAATCTTTAAGAGCTTTTTCTAATTTTTCTAAAGAAATATGTTCCTTAGCTTTTGATGCAATATTTTCATCCAGAGAAAAAGGTAATATGGTATAATCCTGAAATAATACTGATATCATGCTATAATACTGATTTCTGTCAAACTTCTCTATAGGAATCCCATTTAATACTATCTCACCTTCTGTGGGCGTATAAAAACCGCAGATTAATTTCACCAGAGTCGTTTTACCAGCACCATTAAGACCAATTAACGCTAATTTTTCTCCAGCTTCTAGAACTAGATTCATATTAGTAATCGTTGGCTTATCCTGTCCCGGATAGGTAAAACTAACATTTTTAAGTTCCAAGGACACTGCTTCTTTTTTTATCTTCTCTAAAACAATATCATCAACATGACTTCCTTCATTACGTCGTTCCTTTGTATCAAAATATTCTCTGATACTACTAAAGGTGTTACTGATAATACCAAAACTAAGCGCTTCTCTTAAAGCAAGAAACATCTGTGTAGCAAAACTGTTTGCAAACCCAAAATAAAGTACAAATTCAGCTATGGTAAGTCTGTTGGCAGTAACAAGATAAATCAGATAACCGTATATGAAACCATTTCTAAGAAAATCCAGTCCTGCATCAGATAAGCCTCTGACAAAGTACCAATTATGTACTTTATGGTACAGTCCATTCATATGATCTAGGGTACCACTGTACTTTTTCATAAGCCAGCCTGCCATGTTATAAATTCTGATATCCTTACCAGCTGCAGGTTCCATACTCTGACTGGTTATATAAGATAATTTTCTAGAAGCATCCGATAAATGTGGATGGGCTTCACCATGCTTTGTTCGAGCCAGCTTAAGCAGCATAATTTGTACCGCTGTACATAGGAGAGCCAGGATTAGAATCCAGATGCTGACTC
>DALYNO010000234.1:2441-6686 GCA_031975295.1 Anaerocolumna sp.
TTTATTTTCAAGTACATCATAATCAACTGCCATCTTCTTATTTATATAGGGCTTTGAATAATGCGCTCTGTAAATAGGCCTGCTGTTATAGCAATAGGTTGCCATCATTCCCTCAAGCAAACTACAGACCCACTTTATTCCTATTAACCCTACAAGAACGCCCAAATAAAATTTTAAGTTCCATTTCTCTTCAAGACCTGCAACCATGACAGAGGGAAGTATATTTCCCAGAACACTTACCAGTGTCCAGGGAATTAACATGAGTATTCCCATCCAAAATAATTTTGGTTCTAAAGATAACATGTTCTTATAATGATAATGCAGATTACTAAATAAACTATATTTCCCCTTATTCTTCTCTACTCTTGCTCCATTACTAAATAACACAAGTATCCTCCTCCATTCAAAAACCTACAATACTGTTTTTAACATTTACCTTTCATTTTATCGTAAAATAATGGTATATTCTACCATATTTATGTAAAATTATTATTTAAAACGACTATTAACGACTATGCATATGGCTATAATTTTCTTTCAAAAAAATTACAGACATTCAACCTAAGTCTTATGTGATAGCATTCAAATGGAACGCTAACAGCATAAGATTTAGATCAAATGTCTGTATATTATGATAATATGCATTTCCTATCCGTGTTACTGCATGGAAGAACTTTTCCTTACAACACACTTATAATCTGTTTCCAGCATGGAGTAAATACATCTAATCTATGAAATATATTTTAGGAGGTTATATCCACAATTTGTTATCATACTTGGTTATCATCTCAAAATCACCAACGAAATACTATCTTACTCAGTTTTAGTCTTTTTAACAACAAAGTCATATTTCGTTAACTTAACATCTTGTATTTCTCTATCTTCTGTACCAAAATTCATGAAGAAACTATAAGTATTCTCACCATCCCTGCGTTCCTTTACCATAACATCTTTTATATACTCTGATTCTACAATCTTTCTTATACCGGATGATTTCATTAAATCCTTATAAAAATCATATAAAAATTCTTTCTCTCCCCTGCATGCTAAGTAATAGGCAGAACCTTTCTCGTATTTATTACGTGTCAGAACCGGTCTTCCCTGGTAGAAATCATTTTCATATACTGATAGTACCTTGGCACCTTGGCTATGAATTAAATCACAATAAAAGGATGCTTTATAAGTTTTACCTTCATAAGTAAAATGATTATATTCTCCGTCACATAAACAATCCATCTCCTCTGACCTTATTCCAAACACCTCATTTAAGGAGTAGGGTGGGAAACATTCAAATGCCAGGTCATTTTCATTTACAATACCACTGTAAAATGTCATTACAAATGTTCCGCCATTTGCTACATAATTCTTTATTTTATCATGGGTACCCGGCATAAACAAATACAGCATTGGAGCAACCACCAATTGATAGGAAGAAAAATCAGCAGTCTGATCAATAACATCTACAGAAACATAATTTTTAATCAGAGCTTCATAATGCTCCCTTACTATTTCTTCAAATCCTTTATCATTTCTCCTTAAATTCTTTTGTTCTTCAAGTCCACGCATATTTTCCCAATCATATATAATAGCAACAGAGCTGTCTGTATTGGTGTTCTTTAGATAGGATAAGGACTTTAGTTTATCACCAACCTCTGCAACTTCTCTATATACTCTTGTATGCTCACTTCCATTATGGGTTAGTACTGCACCATGAAATTTCTCATATGCACCAAGACTTTGACGCCACTGGAAATATTGAACGGAATCAGAACCAGCTGCTACTGCCTGCATTGAACTAAGCAGATGCATTCCAGGTTTCTTAATTTTACTAACAGCAAATCCATTTGTAGTACTTGGGGTACTTTCCATAAGAAGAAAGGGCTTTTGTTTTAGGGAGCGACTAAAATCAAATCGAAAAGCTGCTTCCAGTGCCAAATTCCATTCACTGTTTCTATCCGTGTCACAATGCCAGGTAGGATAGCTATCCCAAGATATAACATCAAGGATTTTTGCTAACTTACCATAATGAATACCACAATTTAAGTGAAACATATTACTTGTAACTGGTATCTCATGATTGTATTTTTTTACTGTATCAATTTCCATTTTAAGAAAGTCAATACTAAGATCCGAATAGAATCGATTATAATCCAGTGCTAGTCCATGGACCCCCGTCTCACCATGAGGAGCAGGAGACTCAATCTCAAACCAATCCGTGTAAGTATGGCTCCAAAATTTACTCCAGTATTCCTTATTTAGATTATCAATGGACTTATACTTTGCTTTAAGCCAGTCTCTAAAGTTATCTTGGCAATCCTTACAATGGCATGTTCCATACATTTCATTTGAAATATGCCACAGAATTAGAGCTGGATGATTAGCATACCTGCTTCCTAATCTTTCATCCATTTCTCTTACCTTGCTACGGAATATTTCATTGCTATTACATTGATTCTCTCTTTCTCCGTATAGTAACCGTTTTCTTTCTTTGTTTGTACGCATAATTTCTGGATATTTATGAATCATCCAAGGTGGTTTACCACCACTTGGTGTAGCAAGTATGACATAAATGCCATTTTTATACATGGAATCCATAATTTCATCCAACCATTCAAATGTATATACATCTTCCTGTGGTTCTAAGCAACTCCAAGAGAAAACACCAAGTGTAACTACATTCACCCCGGCTTTTTTCATCAGTCGGGTATCTTCAGCTAATATCTCCGGTCTGTCTAGCCATTGTTCAACGTTATAGTCTCCCCCATGTAATAAGTTATTTATTTTATCATAATCCATGTTTATATACCTCCATACCCTATGTTTAAAAATCATTCATAAACCAATTCCATGAAAAAGCTTCTATCTCTTTAATACTATAGTTCCATAAGGATTTATTTTACCTTCTTCATTGCCAAATATAACAGTTTCACCCGCTATGTCCACATTTACCTGGTAATCATTATAATTCTGAATAAATATATATTTGATTCCATTCTTCATTCTTTCAGAAACGGCAACTCCATAGGGTATTTCTGTATTTAGACAGGTATAAAGTTGCTTTTCTTCAGTAATTTTTTTGCATAACACATCAAAGAAAGCCTGTTCACCGTCTGCACAAATATAATAGGCTTCCCCCTCCTTATATTGGTTCTTCGTCACTACAGGTTTGCCTTGATAGAAATCTGTGCCATAAGTCATAAGAACTTTGGCACCATCTGTTTTTACTAACTCACATAATTTATCACAACGGTATTTCTTCTCTAACTGTAATGAATTACCAAGGACAGGTACCATTTCGTTGCTTTCATTTTCATATAAGCCATCTATTTCTTCAAATCTAAGACCAAGAACATCTGTTAATCCATATGGTGTTCCACCAAGATACGCTCTATCGTTTTCATCAACAATACCACTCCAGTAGGTCATAATTAATGTTCCGCCATTTTCAACAAAGCTTCTGATTTTTGTCTCAAATCCTTCACGAAACATATAAAGCATAGGTACTGCTAAAACCTTATACTTATCTATTTCACATTCCATATCCACAAAATCTACGTTCATTCCCAATTTGTAGAAAGCTTCATAGAATTTTTGCACACTTTCTTTATAATTGACCCCTATTTGTCTTGGACCCTGTGCATCTTCCATGGCCCACCTGTTTTCCCAGTCATATACAATGGCAACTTCCGCTTCTGTACCAGCACCCAGAACTTCCTTAAGTTCTGCCAAATCTGCTCCAACTGTTTTTACTTCTTTAAATACTCTGGTATCATTATTTCCGTAATGATCTATGACTGCACCATGGAATTTTTCTGAGGCACCAATGCTTTGCCTAATCTGAAAGTATAGGACAGAGTCTGAACCATGGGCGATGGCTTGTAAGGAAGCAAGTTCAAGCATGCCTGGTTTTTTTAATTTACTTGTTTTCTGCCAGTTGGTACTGGAAGGACAGCTCTCCATGAGATAAAAGGGCTTATTTAAGATGGATCTCTGGATATCATGGAACATGGCATTATCCATCCCAGTAATTACATCATTGTCTTTATGCCAGGTTGGATAGCTATCCCAAGATGCAACATCTATAACATCTTTAAATTTAAAATAGTTTAATCCAACAAAATAGTACATCATATTAACAGTTACTGGCATATTAGGATTATAGGATAATAGAGCTTCTTTCTCCTGCTTAACAAAATCTATGGTCTGGTCAGTAACAAATCTTTTCCAATCCAAATTAAGTCCATG
>DALYNO010000235.1:0-382 GCA_031975295.1 Anaerocolumna sp.
TCAAGTATCAATTATGATGCAATTATCTTTAATTGGTAATGATTTAAATACAGCATCTGTTAAAGTTCAAGTTCTCTTGTCATTTTTTTACCATTACGCGCAACTAAATTTAAATACAGCATCTGTTAAAGTTCAAGAAAATCGAGGAACCCTTAGACACTGTAACAGCAAAATTTAAATACAGCATCTGTTAAAGTTCAAGTTCCAGAACCTTTAGACCCACTTCCACATCCCCAATTTAAATACAGCATCTGTTAAAGTTCAAGGATACCACCTACAGCAGAAATAATGGAATCAAAAAAATTTAAATACAGCATCTGTTAAAGTTCAAGTTGCATTTTTTGTATAGCCTATCTCTGTTTTCGGAATTTAAATACAGCAT
>DALYNO010000235.1:392-6680 GCA_031975295.1 Anaerocolumna sp.
ACAGCATCTGTTAAAGTTCAAGCGTAAACTCCCTGTGCTCTGCTATCCAATTTTCGAATTTAAATACAGCATCTGTTAAAGTTCAAGTTCTAACAGTATTTGATACCATTTCATTAATGCAAAATTTAAATACAGCATCTGTTAAAGTTCAAGGTGCTCTCCCATAATGGTTTTGTTTTGGGTTATAATTTAAATACAGCATCTGTTAAAGTTCAAGTGGGGCATTCAAGTGCAAATACCACTCAAATATACTAATTTAAATACAGCATCTGTTAAAGTTCAAGATATAACAGTGTGTTATAAAGATAATAAAAATGGGATTTAAATACAGCATCTGTTAAAGTTCAAGGTACTAGCAAGCTTCCGTTTGTGACACCTCTTGTCTATTTAAATACAGCATCTGTTAAAGTTCAAGGTATGCATTAGAAACACCCCCTAACGAATCTGCGAATTTAAATACAGCATCTGTTAAAGTTCAAGATTTCCCTTCACAGCATAGACTTGATTTGTTAGTTATTTAAATACAGCATCTGTTAAAGTTCAAGCTGTGCTATGATTTTTTTATGAGGTGGCACACTTTGATTTAAATACAGCATCTGTTAAAGTTCAAGAAAAAAAGATAGTATTTCACCGGTGCCGTCAATAAATTTAAATACAGCATCTGTTAAAGTTCAAGGGGATATGCCTATTGAACGTCAAGGTGCTAGAAAATTTAAATACAGCATCTGTTAAAGTTCAAGCTTAATAAGGCTAATAAAGGATATCAGATAGAGGATTTAAATACAGCATCTGTTAAAGTTCAAGCCCCTCTTCTCATACCCGTATAGCGTAGCAGCAGAGATTTAAATACAGCATCTGTTAAAGTTCAAGTACAAAGAAAGTGACTCAATAATGAGTTCTTTATAATTTAAATACAGCATCTGTTAAAGTTCAAGTTAATACCTCGTATGGTGCAATTACCTGTAAAGAAATTTAAATACAGCATCTGTTAAAGTTCAAGCTTTCCACCTATGCCATAATTTACTCTAGCGATTGGCATTTAAATACAGCATCTGTTAAAGTTCAAGGACTAGAAATAAGCCATTCTATAAATAATATAATAGCCATTTCCCTAGTATAAATCAAGGTTTTTCACTTTTTTACCAGGCAAACTAGTAATTTGTATATAATTCTTAAAAACATCTTTAAACCCGTTAAACATACCAGTTTACGCTAATCTTTTGATTAGCGCCCCTGGTAAATTTTATGCTAGAATTTAAAATTAGTAAACTTACATATCCATATTGGTCTTTCTGCTTCTAAATACCTCAAAAGCACCCATACACCCAAATAGCAGTGTAAACAAGAGTAGACTTAAGAATATAATCATATTTACATTCCCATTAACCGTATATTCATTCCAGTTATAGAAATCAAAATGAAATCCAAAACCTTGATTACCATCTTTAAGAATAGCACCAATGACTCCATTGATAATATATTGGTATACACTTCCAAGTGCAAAGCATCCTGCTGCTTTAAAATATCCATTCACTTTAATATATCGAATAATAATCATCATTCCCCAGGGCAGTATTAATGTGAATGCTGTAATTGGCAAAGCAATTTTTACAAACCAGTCCCCTCCCGTATATATATTACATACAAGGAGTAAAACCATTAGCATTACCGATTCAACAATAAAATAGATAAGAGCCTTTTTGTCTCTCAAGTATTCTGGCAAGCTGATTTCATACAATACAAAAGGTAAAAACAACACTGACATTCCAAACATGACTGATATAAACGCAATAAAAAACCAGTTACCTCCAGTAAAGATATTACAGGTTAATAATAATAAAGTAATTGACCCCACAAATGTTCCTAACGTTATTATTCCTTTTCTTTTCTTTACATAGACAGGTATTAACGTCAATGATATCGCTACCATTTCTGAAGTTAGTACAATAAAAAACCAAGATAATTTTTGTTGTATAGCAACATTACAGATTAGACATATCACTAAGGATAACCCGTATATACAAGATAATATATTTTTGTAAGTCTGAATCATATGGAGATATCTATTGGCTAACTTTTCAAAGTTTCTTGCTCTTACATCTTCACTTCCAGTTAATAATTCATGTTCGCTTACTTGAAGCACCTCACATATACTCCTAACTAATGTAATATCTGGGTAAGACAAGCCCCTTTCCCACTTTGAAACAGCGGATTCTGTTACGAATAATTTTGCTGCAAATTCCTTTTGGGTAAGTCCAAGTTCTTTTCTTCTTTTAAGCACATATTCACCAAATAATTTCTTATCTTCCATATTTATTCCTCCTCTTTGTCGATTAACTTAACAATAAAGTATTATGTGTAAAAGGTCAATAAAATCTGCTACTTTAAGGACTCGACTGTTAAGCCAGTGCCTTGAAATCCACGATTTATGCCTAATTGATATAATTCCATTCCAATCATATTTAAATGCAAGCTGGCTTTACCTTTAATCCTAAAATCCATTCATATCTATATACCTTTTACTATTTAAGTTAAATACTACAGAAGGAGAAATTTGGCTATAAACCAAAAACAAAACATTAAAATTATCTATATTATTGCATATTCTTTATATATGAATAAGTTACTTATATTTTATCTAATCGTATGAAGAAATAGCTTCTGTACGCTTCGTTTCACTTATTTAGTTCTAAATCCAAAACATAAGCATCTGGTATGGAATTGTGAATAATCTTACCATTTAGGTTCACCCAACCTACACACTTATCCAAGATTATGGAATCACTTGATATTACACAGTCTGCATGCTCTAGAATCTTATCCACTTGATTTACACATGAAATATTAAGGTTATAGGAAAATGAATGCAGCAATTCATACATTCTTACCTTTAATCTACCAGAATTAGATACAGGTGCATCCAGATATAGATTAACGTTTTCTGGTTTTAGTCTTTCTAATTCTTCTCCCATAAGTACAATCGCCTGGTCTGTCTTATCAATAAGCCTATAAGTACCTCTTAGTCCTGCTAAATCCCTCATAGCCCCATCCATCCCTTTTAGTATAAGTGATTCTGACAATGCAACCTCTAAAGTTATAATCGTATTAAACCCATCAACATTTACAGTCTTACCAAGAAGATTTTCCTTAATTTCTTTCTCCATCCTATATTTTAGGGTATGATTAGAGGCTATCATTCGAACCAAAGCCATTCTCTGTCTAGCAGACAAAAGATAATGGTCTCCTACAAACGTAGATGCTCCTTTTATGTTATAGCCTTTATCCAATAGATAAATTATATCTGTGCCGGCACATTTTAATTTATCTATTGCTTCTATGTTAAATTCTTTTTCGTCGGTATTAACATAACCTCTTCTGGTGGACTTACCCATATCTAAATATTACCAATCCTTTCAGCTGCTATATAAGAATAGATTTATAATTTGCTAATATCTAAGAATTCATACTTAATGCTATTGTTTTATGTAACAAAAAATAAATTGACTCATACTTAAAAAGGAACACCTGTTGATTCTTCGTAACTTATTCATAAAAACCTAATTCCAAAGTCATATAATCATAGTATTCTAATTCTTACAGATTGTAATAGAAGGAAGACACAGTAAATGATTGTCATATGAACAATCTGTACTCATTTTATTAAATAACAACTTTAGCTTTTGCATATAATCATTATTCTCTCTCTTACTATAAGATTCCACATTAGCATAAAGGTTATATGATTATTATGTACTCATTTTAGCTCTTTCTAATTGAAAAGGTCCCAAAGACATATGTTTCAATTCAAATAAAACACATGCCTGTGAGACCTGTAAACCATCAAAATTCATACATATAGAGTGATTTATATACAATGCGTAATGTGTATAACACTATTTTATTTCAAGAATCACACTCACAGGATAATGATCTGATAAATAAACACCGTCTTCACAATCTGTCCATTTAACAGCCTCTCTACAGGAAAGTGTTTTATCCGCAATGATATAATCAATTTTTTCTTCCAATGCAAGTCTGCCATAATCATGGAATGTACCAGTTATATTTTTCGTACAATCGACAATATCTTTATAATCCTTTAGTACACGCATCTCTTCTGAATCTGGAAATGCATTAAAATCACCCATGAAAACAAAGGGTAGCTTACCAAGAAAATCATCCTGATAGATTTTTTTCATAATTTGACTCAATCCTAATTTTCTTGCTCCACTGCCAATATGATCTAAATGTGTATTATAAATACGCACCACTTTACTGGTTTGTAAGTCATGTAAATAAGCTACTGTACAGGTTCTCGGACATTCACTTTGATTTTCATATCTGCTTCCTGGGATACCGGGTGTCTCTGAAAGCCAAAATGTTTCCATTTTAATCAGATTAAAACTTTCTTTGCGATATGCAATACAAGCCTGTTCACCTGTAAGATCGCTTTCTCTGCCACAACCAATTACATAATAATTTGTTAGATTTTCTTTTAACCAATCCACTACATGAGGAAGTACTTCCTGAAATCCAAGAATGTCTGGTTGTTCTATCATTATTTTCTTTAAAATGAGAGATTTACGAAACTCAAAATAATTCGCACCATCTTGTTTATAATCACAACGTATATTAAATGTTACTATTTTCATTCTATTTTCCTCCGTTGAAAAACATACAATTTAGGTACTTATCAAACATATAAACTTAGTTTTTTATTAGATTAGAGTGTCAAAAGCCTGATTAAAGTTGTGATATGATTCTAAGTACATATATACATCTGCGTCTGACTCGTTTTTCCTTCTATCGGTATTTTTCTTGTTAAAAGCTCAAAGCTACAACATGTACCCATAGCTGCACATTACTGCTGCGTCTTCATCCAAAAATGATCTGCTAAGTTCAGATGTTCCACCTCATAATTTATTACTGCTTATGCATAAAAAGGAGTGAAAGAAGCTGCCAGTAACTTCCTGTGTACCAACCCTCTTTCACCCTATTTAAAATCTATTTATTTACCGCAATACAGGATCCTCTTTTTAATAAAGAAGATTCAAACACCACATGCTTTGTTTCACCGCCTTGCAGCATATCAAAAAGCACCTCTACACTAGCCAATGCCATCTGTTCAGCAGGCTGAGAAATGGTGTCTATGGAAGGATGATAAAATTCTGCCTCCTCAATGCCATCAAATCCGATCAGAGAAATATTCTCTGGTATCTTTAACCCGCTTGATAATATAGCCTTAGCTGCACCTATGGCAACAATATCTGCAAATGCAAATACTGCAGTCATATCCCTATTATGCATTAATAACTGTTTCATCATTTTAAATCCAAAATCAAATCCCGAAAGAGATGAGAATTCTGATGCTACTAGCGAAGGATTAAATGGAATATTATACTCATTCAAAGCTCTTAAGTAGCCTTTATATCTCAAGGAGTTTGGTGTTAACTCGTCCACCGGTGCATTCATAATAAAACCAATTCTTCGGTGACCTAAGGATATGAGGTATTCTACAGCCTTAAAAGCTTCCAGTTCATCGTTAATACGAACACTGGCATATTTATGCAATGAGATATCTTCTCCAGCTGAAATTGTCAAAAGAACACATGGTATTTTAAGCAAACTTAGTTTGGCCTCCGTATAATTAAAAGAACCACCCATTAGGATAACTCCTTGCAGGTTCCTATCTTTTGCTTCTGAAATTGCTATATCTAATTCATTCTGAACACTTGTGACATTTTGAATAATCAGTTGATAGCCCCTTAAGGATACCTTCTGCTCAATTACTTTTATCATTTTCTGAAAGAAAGGATTCGTAATTGATTTCACCAACAAAGCCACACTTTTTGACTGATTGGATTTTAGATTCCTGGCACTGTTATTGGGAACATAGTTATATTCCCTTACCACTGACATAATCTTTTCTCTGGTCTTTGGACTAACCGGTCCTGAATTATTAATAACCCTGGATACCGTTGTAATCCCCACACCTGAAAGCTTTGCAATTTCTTTAATTGTTATTTCCATAAACCTCATCCCATACTCTAATTATTTAATTATATATTTACAACAACCTACCTCTGGATTATTTTATTAGGCTGTCATTATATCCCCCACTATTTACGTCTTTTCATCATATTACTTTTCATTATACACAAGGATTTCATACTTGTCATCCTAAGAAAATAGCGAAATATAAAATTTATTTACTATACACCCTAGAAACACAATCAACAACTAAAATTCTGATGGTATTCAACTGTAATGAAGTTCTACTAAAAACGT